>JBFEYG010000117.1:0-7915 GCA_041562275.1 Sulfurimonadaceae bacterium
GCGCACGAAAAGCCTATCCCTACACCCGTATGATGACGCATAACCTTGCCCTTGCCTTGAGTAAACGCACTGTTTGTGTGGTGAGTGGCGGAGCAATGTGCGTGGACGCTACAGCGCATGAAGGGGCTTTCCCCAATACGATAGGTGTCGTGGCAAACGGTCTGGATATCATCTATCCCAAGGTGAATAAAAGACTCTTGGAGAAGATAGCCACGGGTTCGCTTCTTTTAAGTGAATACCCTGACGGGCAGGAGGCCAGGGCTTATACCTTTGTCGAGCGAAACCGTATTGTTGTCGCGCTGGGGGAAGTCTTAGTCATTGCCCAGGCTGATCTTGACAGCGGAAGCATGCGAAGTGCGGAGTTCGCTTTGCAATCGGGAAAAAAGATCTACGTCCTGCCGCATCGTCTGGGAGAGAGCAGGGGGACGATGATGCTTTTGGAAAAGGGGCAGGCTGAGCTTATAACGGACATTGACCGTTTTGCGGATACGTTCGGAGTGTATGAGCAAGAAGCCGATCCATTTTTACTTTTTTGTTCGCAAGGACCCACCTATGATGAAGCCTTACATTTTGACGGACAGAAGCTTTTTGAATACGAACTCTCGGGCAAGATACGGGTATCGGAAGGAAAAGTATATCTGTTATAAAGAGGAACTAGATCGCATTGGCTAGGTCGGAGATAAACTTCTCTGTGATCTCATAGGCGTCTTGTATCGCCTTGGAAAACTCACTTCGTTCAATAGGCATAGTGTCCAAGATCCTGTCTACACTTTCTGTATCAAAAAGCTCAACGGCGCAGACCAGTTGGTAGACTGAGCCAAGATCTCCCTTGTGCAGGATGAGTACCTGAACGATCTCCTCATCGACATTAAGCTCTTTCAATATCATCTGTATAGGCGACTGAAAAAGTGCTTCGACAAGGGACAGCAATCCGATAAAAGCCCCTTTTTCCAGTAAAGCACTGTCACATTGCTGTTTAAATACCGCCTTGCAAAGGGTCTGCATCATATTTGATCTTGTCTGGGCAAGTTTTAAAAGCGGGTTTTGAAGTCCCTGCATACCGCTGGTCGGCTTCGCATAGGAGATTAGCAGGAGCCAGCTTTTGAGCTGGTTCGGTCCCAAAAGCATGATGGCTTGACGTATGGATTTGATGGATGAACGAAAGCTGAAGGCAGCCGAGTTGATGAAGCGTAACAGCTGCAGCGTCAGTGCCACGTTTTGCTCAAACGAACGGGAGATATCATCAACCGAATAATCTATCTGGATCTGACGGATCATCTCGAGTATGAGAAGATGTTCCGGATCCAAACGCTTGTTCTCAATAATGTCGGGACGGGCAAAATAGTAACCTTGAAAGTAGTCGCATCCGTAGGCTTTGTACTTTTCGAACTCTTCTTGCGTCTCTACTTTTTCTGCGAGTATTTTAAGGTCAAACTTTTTAAACAGATTCAGAAACTGGGGAAGTTTCTCTTCGTCCAAGACAGTGATATCGAGCTTTAAGACATCGATGTACTGAAAAATAGGCTGGAAGTTCAAGACGTATTCTTTCGAACAGTCCACATCATCCAGAGCAAAACGGTAACCTTTACTCTTGAGTTCTTTGATGCGCTCTATCAGCGGTTGGGTAATCTTGACGGTCTCAAGTACCTCAAGAACAAACTTATCCGTAGGTATAGAGAAGACCATTTCGTCCATCAGCAGTTCTCTGTCTATATTGATAAAGGCAAAGGCGCCGCCGAGTATATTGTTCAGACCCGTCAGGTTCAGTGTATTGACCAATACCTGCGCGGTGGCCTCCCGGTCATCGGAGATGGGCTGAAAGGATTGCTCAAAGGAAGAACGGTAGAGCAGTTCGTAGGCATAAGTATTTCCATGTACATCTAATATAGGTTGGCGGGCAAAATATAGACTTTTAGACATAGAGCACTTTCAATGATAATCTGTTAGATAATATCGGATTACAACTTAAAAGATATTATAACGCAGGTTGTAGACGGTAAATTAGAGGATAAGCATTGCATCACCATAGGAGAAAAACCTGTATTTTTCCTGTATTGCTTCAGCATAGATAGTCTGTGTCTGCTCCAAGCCTACAAAGGATGCAACAAGCATAAGCAATGTGGATTTGGGCAGATGGAAATTTGTGAGCAGATGGTCTACACGTACAGGAGGATTATTTGGATGTAAAAAAAGATTCGCCTCTCCCTCGCTTTTCTCAGTGCGCATGAAGTACTCTACTGTACGGGTCACCGTTGTTCCTATCGCCAAGAGAGGTTTGTCTGAACGGATAAGTTCAAGTGCGGCGGGCGGGATGTGATAGTACTCGGAATGCATAGGATGTTCCGTGATGGTCTCGGCTTCGACCGGTTTGAAGGTGCCCGCACCCACATGCAGGGTCAGAAACTCCAGCGGGTGTTGTGAGCGGAGTTCTGCAAAGAGTTCCGGCGTAAAATGAAGCGAAGCGGTCGGAGCCGCAACTGCACCGGCCTTTTGGGAAAAGACGGTCTGATACTCCTCCTCGTCACTGTGCTTGTCTTCGCGCTGCATATACGGAGGCAATGGAATGTGGCCGATCTCATCCAAAACAAGTATCAGTTCTTCAAAATGCAGAAGGGTCTTATTCTGATAGAAGAGCACATCTCGTGATCCATCGTCTTTGAGTGCTTTGACTTCGGCTATGAGCCCTTTGTCAAAACTGATCTGTGTCCCTTCTTTGACTCTGCCGCGGATAAGGCAAGAGATTGTGGTGGCATCAAGAGGCTTGTTGATAAGCAGTTCGATCTTACCACCGCTTGGCTTATTTCCGAATATACGGGCTTTTATGACTTTTGTGTCATTACAGAGGACGGCGCACTCTTTTGGCAAAAAGTCATTGATCTTGGAAAAGACAGTGTGTGTGATGCTTTTATCTTGGCGGTTGTAGACCAGAAGTCTGCAGGAATCCCGCGGAGAAGCGGGCTCTGTCGCGATCAGCTCAGGCGGAAGGGTATAGTCATAACTGTCGGTCTTTAGCGGGTCCATTAAGCTTCTTATTTAGTTGCGGTTTCGCTCGAACCATCGACCGTCTCTTCCTCTTCATCTTCAAGAGGTGGAGCAGGGTTGACAACTCTGACGATCAGGATAGATAAACCGTACAGAAGGATAAGTGGACCGGCCATTAGGAGCTGAGTAAGAACATCCGGAGGTGTCAGCATCGCGGCTACGATAAAGATTATCAAGACCGCGTATTTGAAGAAGTCTCTCATCATACGGTCGTCGATAAGACCCAAAAGAGCTAAAAAGTATGAAAAGACCGGAAGCTCAAATGCAAGTCCGAAACCGAACATGATCTTCGTGAAGAAGCCGACATAGTCCTCGATGGTGATCAGCGCGGCATAATTGCTGGTATAACCGAAGGTGATGAGAAACTCGAAACCAAAAGGTACGACGATATAGTAGGCAAACAAGACACCCACGGTAAACATCGTCGTCCCGCCGAAAATAAAAGGCAATAGCATCTTCTTCTCATTGGCATACAGTCCCGGAGCGACAAAGAGCCAGACCTGCCATAGCAGTACGGGAATAGAGAAGAACAGAGCCGCGAAAAAAGAGACTTTAAGCGCTACAAAAAAGGTCCCGCCGACCTGTGATGTAACCAGCTGATTCCCTACTGCGTGACTGCCGTCAGCATTGACGACAGAGGCGAGGACATCACGAAGCGGCTGATCCATCCAGTGCATGATGATCTCATGAAAATAAAAACAGACAAAAAAGAAAACGATCAGTGTGCCGACGATAATCATCAGGCGCTTGCGCAGTTCAACCAGGTGGGGACGTAGATCATCAAACATTAAGCGTTATCCTCTTCTTTATTTTCTTCACTCTTTGGCTCTTTTTTCTTCTTTTTCTTCTTCTCGAATGTGACGGTTTCTGCAGCGTCAGTTTTGGAAGCTACCGCTTTGGAGACTCCTTCATCTGCCTGAGCGTTCTTCTCTTTGGGTTTAGTGTCATGGATGAGGTCATAGTCCTCATCCAGGTTTGCCATCGAGGTAACGCGGCTAAGCTCGTCGCCTGCAGAGAGAAGATCCTCTTTATAGCTGAGTGCTTCTCTTTTGAGTTCGGAAATATTCATCTCCTGCTCAAGAGACTCTTTTGCATTAGCAACGGTTGATTTCATCGATCTGAAAAACTTTGCGATATTGACCATCGTCTCAGGAAGCTTATCCGGCCCTAAAAAGATAACGGCGACAATAGCAATGATAATGATTTCCATAAAGCCCATACCAAACATATCTGTCTTCCTAGGAGTAAAAATTATTTATAAACACAGACCGTAGCTCTGTAGTCTGCCCATTTTTTAAAGAAACCTTTCTAGCGAACGGTATTCTTGTTTTATTTGTCGAGATTTTAGCCAAATGCAGTTTAAAAGTTCTTGACTGAAGCGAATGCGGAATACTCTTTGCTGCAGATTCTCTGTGTTCGAGAATATGTTGGGTCAGACAGACCCTGATCTTGATGATATTGTTTCTTTACGGAAGGAGAAGAGCTATGGTCTCTCAAGTAAAAGTCGGCGTCTTTGTCTTTGCTGTTGCGGTCTCTGTCGCCTCGGCTTTGACGGTTCTCAGCCAAGCCAGCTTTGTCGGCTAGGCTTGTATAAACAGTGCGATCTCATCACTGAGCAGAAAATCCGGATTATAGACTCTGTCTTTGATCCGAAGAAGCTTTCCTTCGTTTAGAAGGATTTCCAGCTGTTTTTGCTCTGCTGATGAGAACTCATGCACATCTACCCCTACACACGAACGCAGTCCCAAGAGCAGTTTCTCGGTTCGGATGTTCTCTTCGCTTAATTCCTCGACGCTGATCTTCAATGGGTCTTTGATATAGGCATCGATATCTGTCTGCGGATAAAAACGCCTCTCTTTTAACATCCCTACAGCACCGCTCCCTGCACCGATATAGTCCTGAAGCTGCCAATATCCTATATTATGTGAACAGCGGTATTTTCCGAAGTTGGAAATCTCGTATTGCTCAAAGCCTCTTTTTTTGATGGCATCGATAAAGAACTCGGTAAGTTCAAGCCGCTCTTTTGCGGCTTGGGGGTAGGTCTCAAAAAGGGTGTTCTCTTCGATCGTAAGCGCATAGGCACTGATGTGATCGATAGGAAGAGAGAATGCCGTGTCAAGATCACGCTGCAAAAGCTCTTTGGTGTCTATCTTGGTCGCATAGATAAGATCAAGTGAAATATGCTTAAATCCGACATTCTTTGCCCGTTTGACGGCTTCAAGTGCCTCAGAAGCATTATGCTCACGTCCTAAAAACTTGAGCTTGGTGTCATTGAAGCTCTGTACGCCAAAACTGACACGGGTGCATCCGAGTCTTTTCATCCCTTCCAGCCACTGCAGTGTCGCGGAGTTTGGATTGGCCTCGGTGGTGATCTCTGCGGCATCGGTGAGATAAGGCGCTATTAGAAAAAAGATCTTTTGATAAAGTCCCGGCTCTACAGTCGAAGGTGTACCGCCTCCGATAAAGACCGATGTGATGGATTTAAAACGGGGTCGGAAGCGTTGCAGTTCATATTCAAGCTGAAGATACAAAGCATCCATATAGGCGACTATCTGATCAAACTTATCGACATAGGAGTTAAAGCTGCAGTAGTGGCATTTGCTGTCGCAAAAAGGAATATGGATATAAAGTAAAATATGATTTCCTTCACGTACAAATTTCAATTGCTATTAATGCGTAATTTTGTAGAATTCTATCAAAATAAGCTGAAAGCGGTCGGTTTACCGATATTTCTTCAGAAAACAAGCTGAAGAGGTTGGCTAAACCGGTCGCTTTCGGGGAATTTCCCTGCGGATGTGCAGAGGCTTACAAACGGATAAAGATGGAAAAAATATATCGACCCAATGTCGCTGTTATTGTCCTCAGTGCAGAATATCCGAAAACCAAGGATATCTTCATTGCCGAGCGTAGTGATTTGAACAACATCTGGCAGTTTCCTCAGGGTGGTATCGATGAGGGTGAGAGTGCGGAAGAAGCCCTTTTCAGAGAGTTGGAAGAAGAGATCGGAACGGGTGATGTCACGATCATATCTGAATACCCTGAATGGATCTCCTACGACTTCCCTTCGCATGTTGCCAAAAAGATGAAGCCTTATGCGGGGCAGACGCAGCGGTACTATCTGGTCCGGCTTAATGAAGGGGCGAGGATCAATCTTGATACCGAGATCCCGGAGTTCTCAGATCATAAGTTCGTCGATTTTTCAGACTTAACAGACTACATAGCGCACTTCAAGCGTCCTGTATACGAGAAGGTCTTGAGTTATTTTAAAGAAGAAGGGTTTTTCTAGAATGCTAATTGTTCAAAAATTTGGCGGAACCAGTGTCGGTGATCTGGATCGCATTCAAAATGTGG
The DNA here is from genome assembly GCA_041562275.1 of Sulfurimonadaceae bacterium. Classification (GTDB taxonomy): domain Bacteria; phylum Campylobacterota; class Campylobacteria; order Campylobacterales; family Sulfurimonadaceae. The sequence goes on from JBFEYG010000117.1 coordinate 6,394, forward strand.
CAAACCGTGTGCAAAAGACGGTCAATGAAGGTCATCAGGTCGTCGTCGTCGTCTCTGCGATGAGCGGTGAGACAAACAAGCTGATAGGGTATGCGGAACATTTCAGTGCTACGCCGTCGGTTGCAGATGTGGATATGCTTTTAAGCTCGGGTGAACGCGTCACAGCGTCTTTGCTTTCTATCGCACTTAACCAGATGGGGCATCCGACCGTCTCTATGACAGGCCGTCAAGCGGGTATTGTGACCACCTCTCGGCATACCAAAGCAAGGATTGAAAACATCGATCCTACGAATATGCGAAACGCATTGAAGGACGGAAAGATCGTTGTTGTCGCAGGTTTTCAAGGTGTGAGTGAAGAGGGTTTTGTCACGACACTCGGACGCGGCGGTTCAGACCTCTCGGCGGTTGCTATCGCGGGTGCACTTGAGGCGGAGCTGTGTGAGATATATACGGATGTCGACGGTATCTACACGACGGATCCGCGCATAGAGCCAAAGGCCAAAAAACTGGACAAGATCTCTTATGAAGAGATGCTTGAACTGGCTTCGTTGGGTGCAAAAGTCCTTCAAAACCGTTCAGTGGAAATGGCAAAAAAACTCAATGTAAATCTTGTTACTCGTTCGAGCTTCTCAGATGCAGAAGGAACATTAATCACTAAGGAAGAAAATATCATGGAACAACCATTAGTTAGCGGTGTCGCATTGGACAGAAACCAGGCACGTGTAAGTTTGATCGGCGTAGTAGACCGTCCGGGTGTTGCGGCAGAGATCTTTAATGCTCTTGCCGATGAAGAGATCAATGTAGATGTCATCCTCCAGACCGTTGCGCATGACGGTACGACGAACATCGACTTCACGATCCCTACAAATGAGTTGGAAAATGCACGTTTGATCGTGAAGACCTTTATCGAAAAAAATGAGATCAAAAGTACAGACTTCAATGAGAGCATTGCCAAGGTCTCTATCGTCGGTGTCGGTATGAAGTCGCATGCGGGTGTCGCAGCAAAAGCGTTTTCGACTATGGCAGCGGAGAACATCAATATCCGTATGATCTCGACATCTGAGATCAAAGTATCAATGGTCATCGAAGAGAAGTACAGCGAGCTAGCAGTACGTGCTTTGCATGCTGCATTCGATCTAGACAAGTAAAAGGCAGCAAAGTTTGCAGCAGCTACTAAAATGGACACTTGAGACCATCCGTTCGGATGAGGCGATGATGAGCTGGCTGGAAGAGCAGCGTTTCGAGTGGACGGCTGCTGCAGCCCAGGCAATCAAGCAGATCGTCGAAGGCAGAACGGTGGTCCTGGTAACGGACCATGATCGAAAATGGTTTTCGCATTACATCACCACGACCTTGAACAATCCGGTTTTGGACCGTCCTATCCTTCCTATCGTCTGCCTGGACCAGGTCTATCCCTATTATGATGAGATCATCGGCGGGGAGAAGATCGATATGCTGACGGATATGCTGGCAATGTCGTACGGGGAAGAGTACTTCTTCTGGTACATAGGCAAGGGCGATA
>JBFEYG010000118.1:0-7886 GCA_041562275.1 Sulfurimonadaceae bacterium
CACTTTGGCTTCTGTGTTTATCACCGTCCATCATCTGATTTTCAACTATCTTCAAGAGCATAATATCCATCTTCTTGACACACCCATCATCGTATTCAATTACGGATGCGGACTTGATATCGTGTTGCTTCATGCCTTTTTTGTCCTCTTTGAATGGATAGTGCTCTCGAAGATGGTCATCCTCATGGAAGACCGGTTTATGGAACTTGTGCGCACCAAAGAAGCACTGCAATCCGTCAATGCAAACCTTGAGAACATGGTAGACATACGCACCCAGGAGCTCAAGGATGCGACAAGGGAAGCAGAACAGGCCAACAGCCTGAAGTCGGAGTTCCTTGCCAATATGAGTCATGAGATCCGTACACCGATGAATGCTATTATCGGATTTACTGACCTTTTGGACAAAAAGCTCAAGGATCCGATCGACAAGAACTACGTCCAATCCGTCAAAAACAGCAGCAAGGTACTGCTGACGATCATCAATGATATCCTGGACCTCTCCAAAGTAGAAGCCGGCAAGATGCACGTCGAACTTGTTCCTACCAACGTCCGCGATATCGCTGACGAGCTTTTGTCCATATTCGAATCCAAGGCGCACAGTAAATCACTCCGTTTGGACATCGACGTGGATGAGCATGTGCAAGAGACCTTGATGCTTGATGAGATACGTCTTCGCCAAGTCCTGTTCAACTTGCTGAGCAATGCACTAAAGTTTACACACAAGGGCTATATCCGAGTCGGCTTTAAGACAATCCACTCAGATTCCCATCTGGACCTGGTGATAACCGTAGAAGACAGCGGTATCGGTATTGCCAAAGAGCAGCAGAAAGATATCTTCTCTGCCTTTATCCAGCATAAAGGCCAAAAAAACCGTGAATATGGCGGGACGGGACTGGGCTTGACCATTGTCACCAAACTTCTTGAACTGATGAATGGTGAGATAAGACTCAGCAGTGAACCGGATCGGGGTTCGACTTTTACGGTCACACTGCACGATGTCGAAGTATCTTCTTCTAAACCGCAGCGTCAGGATCAAAAGCTGCAAAAAGATGTTAAATTCGAACCGGCGAATATACTCATCGCCGACGACACTGAACTCAACCGCTCTCTGATCACAGAATACCTCAAGAGCACACCGCTTACGATCTTTCAAGTTTCCAACGGGAAAGAAGCCTTGGAGGTTCTTGAAAAACATGCGATCGATATTGTCCTTATGGACATAAAGATGCCGGTCATGAACGGTTATGAGGCAACAAAGATAATCAAAGATAAATACACTGTTCCGGTCATCGCTATAACCGCATCTGTCATTGCATCAAAAGATGATGCTCAAAATCAGCTCTTTGACAGTTTTTTAGAAAAACCGCTCTCCTTTAGCAAACTCATAAACACGCTCTGTGCGTATCTGACGTGCGAAGTCGTGACTTCGCACGTGCACACTGAAGATACGCAACTGCTGGAAACGATCGATCTAAAAGAGTATCAACAGAGTTGCCCCGACCTTTTGCCCACTTTTAGAAATGCTCAAGAAGACGGTGATATGGAGTCTATTCAAAACTTTGCCCTGTTGCTTGAAGCCTGTTATCAAAGTGAGCGTATAGAGCGTTTTCATACGATCTCCCAACAGCTTAGCCAAGCCGTTGAAAGTTTCGATATCGAGAGTTGCCAACTTCTTCTTGACTGCTTTAGTGACTAATCCCCAAAGTTTCACCTTATTTTATCCCCGTCCTTAAAAAGTATCCGGTGAACATTTTTTAACCAGCTTATTAACCAAACTGTTACCTAATTATGTCAACATCTGTTTCAAGACAGAAGATGGCAAAAAGGAAATAAGATGAATATCAATGATATATTTTCATTTTCCCGGGCTAAATGGCAAAACGATATCGTGCCCTTTCCCACAGAACTTAAAGAGATACAACTTATCAAGATCCTGCATCTTGGCAGTAAAAGATGGGTAGAGTTAAGCCGACAGGACATCGATGACTTTTTATCTTTTATGCAAAAAGGAAGCTGCAATAAGATGCTTAAAAGTGCTACGAGGTATCAGGTCCGTATCCAGCATCAAGAAGGCACCTCGGATTACTTTATCTATGATGAAGTTTTGGGACCGGAGCAAGGAGGCCTGGTACAGGCTGCATTCGAGCCAAAAAAAAGAGGTTTTGGAGTGTTTTTACACTCTTTTTTCAGTGCCTAGCTTCTGAATGATTTTCTAAAACATGCTTCTTCGAGGTGTTTGATCTCTTTTTCGGGCCGTTTTTGCTCATCCAATCGCTTAAACATCTTATAAGAGGTCGAACCCTTGCTGTTCTCATGTTCCGAACTTTCTACCTTCTCAAACCCCAGACGTTTATACAGTGCAACAGCCTGATTTGTCTCCTCTACAGACAAGCAGATACCCTTGAAGACCTTTGAGACCTCTATAAAGAGCTGCTTCATGATGGCACTGCCTATCCCCTGGTTTCTAAACTCCGGTTTCACGGCAAGGATAAGCTCAGGTGTATCATGGTCAATATGGCCATATCCGTTGGCAAGAAGACGCACCCAGGCTCCTCCGGCCACCTTGTTGTTAACGATCATATAGACACCGATGTCCCCGCTGTATGAACCGTAGTTTCTTTCATACTGTTCTAATAAAGGATACCTGTCCAAGGGCTCGCCTGTCTCATCTAAACGAACAGCATACGCAAGCAGCTCTTTGGCCAGATATTGCTCACTTGAGCGTAAAAAATATAATTCATGTTCCATAACCGATATTCTACCTTCTTATTTTTTAGTGTTTGATCTCAAACAAGACAACAATACACGCTTGCAAAAAACTTCCGTTATCATCACTGATCATCAGGTACAGATTCTCTTTAATACGGGTTAATCCCTCAAAGTTATCCAGTTTCCAGCCATCACTTCTTTTTAAAGTTGCCAAGTTCTCGGATGGACAGACGCCTGCTGCACACGCCATGATATTGACTCTGCTAAGCCATATACTGTGCCCTCTGAATAAATTGAAATCCCGTTCAAGGATCAGCAGGTTATTGTCCGGCATCAACTCTATCGAGGTAATCTCTCCGCTTGCCTTGAATCGCCACTTTTTATTCACACTATAGAGTGTGTGATAGTCCGTATTTGACTCTTTTAAAGGGGCTTCAGGAGCCGTTATAACACCAAACAGAGGATGCTTTGCAACAGACTCCAAGGCCTTATTTGGTCTTGTATAGTTGTCAATGTCTTGAAGTGCCTCTGTCAGCGGGTAGTTTTTTATCTTTCTTCCCTTGAAATCATACAGGGACACCTTGGGCCGGCGTTCAAAGGAGATGACAAGGCCCTCTTCACTCAAGGCCATCCCCTCCGCATCACGTTTCTTTTTCTTAAGTCGCTTGCCTTCTTTTGTTCTCAAGACATAAGCTTCTTGGAGTGCTAGACTTTTGATCTTCTTCTGTGCTATCTGCAGGTCCAGCTTGAAAAGATAGCCTTTGTTACTCAGTGCAAAAAGCCCTCTTCTCTCGTCATAGGCAAGGGCGGAGACATCGGTAAACTCTACCTCATTCACCGGCCTGAACGAGATGCTCTTGGCATCCAAGATCTTTATACTGCCCACATCTGAAGACGCATAGTTCTTGGGAAAGATATCTATCGTCTTCATCTGAGCGACAGCGCTCAGACACAGACATATCAAACCGACAAGAATCCTTACTGTACTCACAGTCCCATCTTCCGACGGACGATCTCTTCACCGTCCACATAGCGTTCACACTGCCTGCCGCCAAGCTCCAAGCATATCTTCTGCCACAGTTTGGTATGTCCGTCTTGCGATGTCTTTGCTCCAAGTATAAAGACCATGGCATGGGCATACTCATGGGGGATAACTTCATCTATCATATAATCGATGCTTTCTCTGAAGCGTTTTTTATTCAGATAAATTGCTATACGGGCATCTTGATAAGATGTGAGCCCGTACAGATTACTGTGAAACTCATCCGAGACGACAAGAGGGATATCTGTTTTAAGCTTAAACTTTTTCTCGATCAGCGCCAATACCTCAGCTTCTTTCTTATCTACTCTTTCTTGGATAGCAACAGACAGAGGAGAATGTCTGAAGCGATAGCTTTGATACAGACTCAAAGCAAGATATCCCAAGGCAGCCATGATAGCTAGAATAAATATCTTCTCAAGTTTATGTGTAAAGTGCATCTACAGGTCTGTGCCTATTCCCAATCTTTGAACTGTTCGTTTTTATGCTTGTCTTTTTTGTAGCGCCGGTTCTTATTGCTTTGTTCTAGCTTGTTGGCACTGTACAGGATATCTTCGGATATCTCTTCGATACTTTTGTCACTCTCCGCCAGACTCTTCATCTTTTTGACCAGAGCTTCAAGATCGGTCAACTCGCTTTTATACAAGGCAACAGATTCCATACGGTCGAGATATTTCGAGTTATTGGCGATACGTTTGACATACTGCTCTTTTGTCGGTTCTTCACTCTTAGACAGATACGCGATTATACTGTTGAAAAAACGCTCCAAAAGCCTTACATAGCGCAAGCGCTGTGCATTTTCTATTTTTTTATCTGATGCCATGATAATCCGTTGTGGAACCTTTTAGCTTATTTCTAGTATAATTTTAGCGTAATTACAGATAGGAATTCCCGTGAACAAAATATTATTCATTTTACTTTTATTGGTAAATGCTTCTTTTGCAGAAGTCATCAACCAGTACCCTACCCAGGCGCTTCTGGATTCGAAGATCAAGATCATTGATATCCGCACGCCCGGAGAATGGAAAGACACCGGTCTTTTAGAAGGTGCAATCCCTATCACTTTTTTTGATGAGAGAGGCAAGTTCGACCTGATAGCCTTTCTGGGTGAACTGCGGCTGCATGTCCATGAAGGCGAAGCGTTTGCGCTTATCTGTCATGTTGGCAGCAGAACAGAGATCTTGGCTGATTTTTTATCCAAAGAATACAATATGAAAGTTGTCAACCTTCTTGGTGGTATGGCCTATGCCCAGACGATAAAACTTCCTATCCATCAGTATCTTTACTAAACAGAGATGAAGACGAAACTATCGACACTCATCAATGTCATCTTTGTCATTGCTGTTCGGATCGTACTTGTCTTTTTTCTTATCTTCATGCTTTTGTACGGACTCTATCTTCTTTTAGATCTACTCTTTAACTAACCCTCTATTATATCTGTTCTTCTCAATATATAATCAAAGTCCATCCGCTTCTTTAGGGTGATCATCCCTTTATCATAAAAATATTATTTAATTGAAAATAATACTAAACAACTTTTTAAGCTTATTTACCTATAATAATAACAAATAATAAAGGGCAGTATGAACAATCAGGACTTTACGCACATTCTTGAAAAAAACTCAGAATACTATGCCCTCATCGAGAGCATGCTTAACGGTTATGCTGTTAATGAGATCATCCTTGATTATAAACATGAACCTATAGACTACCGGTTTTTAGAAGTCAATACTGCTTTTGAAGAGCTGACTGCATTAAAAAAAGAAGAGCTGATCGGCAAGAACATCACTGAGGTCTTTCCCCGGATAGAAAAGAGCTGGATAGAACTCTGTGCAGAAGTCGCCCTTAATCAGAAAGACATCTGTACCGAGTACTATTCGAAGATACTGGACCGTTATTATAATGTCCGTATCATCTCCAGACAAAAGGGCATATTTCTTACCATATTCAATGACATCACCACCGTAAAAGATGCCCACAAAGAAGTAGAGCGACAACGTGCTTCTTACCACAGTCTCTTTGAGAACATACGTGTAGGACTCATTCGAACCAGCATAGACGAGGGGAAGATCCTAAAAGCCAATCCTGCCTGCGCAGAGCTCTTCGGTTTTGATAATCTTGACAGTTTTTTGCACACTTCTGTTCTTCAGCGCTATCAGAACCCCGATGACAGAAAAAAGTACCGTGCAAAACTCTTGCGAAACGGGAAAGTCAATCATGCCGTACTTCAAATGCAAAAAGAGAACAATAAGCGCCTGACAGTTGCCGTCAGTTCGACCCTGCATTATGAAGACAACCTTCCGGTTTGGATAGACTCTACCATCCAGGATATCTCTAAACAGCAACGTGCCGAAGAGCGTCTTCAGATGAACAGTATTGTCTTTGAACACACCCTTGAGGCCGTCGTCATCAGCGATGAAAACCATAAGATACTCACCGTCAACAAGGCATTCAGCGATATCACCGGATATGAGAAAAAAGAGGTGATCGGAAAAGACTTCGATCTTCTGTGGTGCGATGAAGAAGATATGAATCTGCAATGTCAGGTTATCCTGGGCAAACTCAAGCAGCATAGCTCCTGGCAGGGTGAAGTCTATAAACGCCATAAGAACGGTCACACCTTCCCTGCACATCTGAGTGTCATCGAGGGGGAAAAGTCCAAAGACTCAAAACACTACATCTCCATCTTCTATGACATAACCTATCGCAAGCAAAGCGAAGAAAAGCTCTATCAGCTAGCCCATTTCGACACCCTAACCGGTCTTTCCAATCGTCATGCTTTTATGCACCGGCTTACAGAAAGCATAGAGACCGCATCGCGTTACCAGACAAAGATGGCGGTTTTATTTATGGACCTGGACGGATTCAAGGCCATCAATGACCAATACGGACATAATGCCGGAGATGAAGTCCTCATCGCTACGGCAGCCCGTCTAAAGAAGATCATCCGAAAATCTGATATCGTCGCACGTATGGGGGGAGATGAGTTCACTGTCATTATCGAGGATGTCAAAGAGATACGATCATTAAGTCTGCTTGCACAAAAGATGATAGATTCCGTCTCCAAAGAGATCAAGATGAAAGACTCGGTGCTTCGCGTTACAACCAGTATAGGGATCAGTATCTATCCCGATGATGCACTTGACCTTGAAAGTGTACTCAGACATGCAGACAATGCCATGTACAGAGCCAAAGAGCTGGGTAAGAACAACCTTCAGTTTTTTGCCAAAGAGCTTAATGTCGATTCTGTCAAACAGATGATCTTTGAGATGGAACTGCGCCATGCCTTGGAAAAAAATGAGCTGCATATCAGCTACCATCCTCAGTATAGCAGCACAACAGATAAACCTGTAGGTTTTGAGGCCTTGATACATTGGGAGAATGACACCTATGGGAAGGTCCTCTCTGAAACATTCCTTCCCATTGCCGCACAAAGCGATCTGATATATCAGATACTTGACTGGACACTAAGAAGCACTGTCTCCCAAGTAAAATACTGGCAAAAAAGATTTGATTATGATTTCACACTTTCGCTTAGTCTTCCCGACAAGTATCTTGAGTATATGCACGCAGCGCAATCCATTCAGAAGATTCTGCAGGAGCATGACTTCTCAAACAGCCTCCTGAACCTGCAGGTACAGCAAAATGCTTTGATGCAAGAAGCTCTATTTTTACAGCTTCAAAAACTGCATGCGCTCAATATCCGCATAGTAATCGAAAACTTTGGAGCAGGGATCTCATCTATCGATGACCTATATAAACTACCGATCTTTGCATTTAAGCCAGCTCGCAGTTTCGTATCAAGCGAAAGTGATGAGAAGAGCACAAGACTTCCGATGATAATCCAGATCGCAAAAGCATTGGGATCAAAGCTGATCATACACCGGTTTGCTACAAAAGAGAGAGCAGACACATCTGCAGACCTAGGCTGTGAAGAAGAGTGCCTGATCTTGCAGAAGGCCGTATCAGCTGAGCAGATCGAGCTGATCTTAAAGCGGCTTTGACTACTCGCTGATCTCTACACCTTTGGCCTTGGCGATCTCGCTTAGAAGCCCACCCATTTTTTTAGCCGCACTGATCATCTCTTCGTCACTGTGCTCTTCAAGTATCATGCGTGCGATATCCGGAAGGACCTTGA
>JBFEYG010000119.1:0-7812 GCA_041562275.1 Sulfurimonadaceae bacterium
GCGGACTTACTGGAGGCCATGCCTTTTGCACTGATATGACAGGGCAGACAGCTCTTGGTGTAGATGGCTTTGCCTTGTGAGGCAGAGGCTTCAAGGCCGGTGATAAGAAGAGAGAGTATGCTTATGCAGCAGAGACAGAATTTCATGATGTTTTCCTTGTCTTAAGAGGTCATCAGTTCATAAGGACGTCGAATTTCCTGAAGCAGTCCGTCCACACTCACCGCCCGTCCTTTTCGGATAAACTCGCGTCCTTCAAAGAAGACAATGATTGTCGGTGCCGAAAAGACTTGAAACTGCGCGGCAATCTCGGGTGTCAGACTGATGTCTGCATGATAGCGGGCTATGGCAGGGTACTCTTTTTCGAGTGCTTCCATCAGCTTTGGGCGAAGTACATGACAGACGGAGCATGAAGGAGAGCTGAAATACAGGACAAGTGCAAGCTCATCTCTGAGTGCCGTGTTCAATTCGTTAAGATCAGAAAGTGTTGTATCCATACGGGGTCCATATTTTTAGTGATATTGTACAGAAAATAAGAAACTCATAAGCTTAAGAGGGTTACACTTAAGTATGTCCAATTAAGGAGTACATAATGAATTTGAATATTGCAGGAAGACATATCACACTAAGTGATCAAAATCGCGAACATATTGAAGCAGCGATGGAATCTTTTACAAAATATCAACTTGATATTACAACAGTAAATGTAGTAGTATCAGAAATCAAGAATGGTGTGAATGTCGAGTTTGACATGCACATTGCACATGCAAAACCAGTGGTGATCAACCAAGGGGATAAAGACTTGGATACAGCAATAGACTTAGCGATCGAAAGAGCGACAAAAGCACTTCGTCGTCTTCATGACAGAGTCATCTCTCATGGAAAAGAGTCTCTTAAAGACCTCGAACTCGTCGAGGCCTAAAACTTTTCCCGCTCACTCGGGCGGGATTTTCAAATATCCGCTTTTCTTTTTGACTTATTTACAAGACTTCATAGACTAACATCGTGCCTTTGCTCTTATACGGTACTGACTCGATAAACTTTAATCCTTCGTATTGGATACCTAACAGCTCTTTTTCATCTTTCGGCCGGATCTGTGCGAGCGTACGTAAGACCTTTCCTCTGTAGGCTTTTGCCCAGTGGCTGACGCTTTTGCCGTCTTTTAAAAACTTCATGGTGATAAAGGGTTGCTGCAATGCATAGAACTTCTCATAAAAACCTGCACGAAGATCAAGTACTAGTTCATCTTGCAGTAGAGTATCCAAAGCAGAGGAGAACTCTTTTTTATATATCTTCTCTGTCACGATGCCCTCTAAGGTAGAACCCTGTTTAAACTTATATGCAGGGATAAGGTCTCCTCCTCGGAGCGGACCGAAAAGGTTTGAAAAGATGATAGTCTGTTCATAGAGGTAATCTTTTTCTTTTTGAGAAAGCGTAGATACCTCCAGATAGTCATAGGCGACGCCATCATATCTCTGCAGTGCAGGCATTGTCGCGGATTTTAAAATATCATGACGGTATTTTTGTATCTCCTCATCTTTTTTGATCCCGGTAAGATCGTGCAGCTGCTCTTTTGAACCTCGGAGTATGAGTTTGTTATAGGCTTCGAGCAAAGGCTGACGGCTCATTTGCAGCTGTGGGAAAAGCAGCTCTTGGGTGTTTAATACAGGGAAGTCACCATCGAGCTTTTTGCCTTCACTGGGAGAAAAAAGTATATACATCATGGGCCTTGATATTTTTGTGTAATTGTAGCATCTTTGTAGTGGGGCATTTTAGGTAAAGCACCATCTAAGTCAAAGAAGTCTAACATATACATTAATTACAGGTAGAGGTGCGATCGGTGAGAATCATACTGTGGTGTTTGAGCTTGGTCATATTGTCATGGGGGGTGTCTGTGCATGCGCTAGAAGGTGTTGCATCGCAAAAGAGAGAACTCGCGGTGGTCGAAGAGATCGAAGGAAAAGCCAGAGTCCTTCCCGAAGGCAGCATCAAAAAACATAAGGCAGCTGCATGTGAAAAGCTGTTTGCCGGTGACAGAGTCATCACGTATACAGGTACAAAGGTCATAATCAGACTTGCGGACGGTTCAGACCTGATCATGAATGAGGCTTCTGAGCTTCTCTTTCTTGACATCGATAGACTCAGACAGGATGCAGGGGAAGTCTATTACAAGATCAAAAAGCGTGTGGCAGCCAAAGGGCTGAAAGTAGAGACCCCTTTGTCTATTATAGGGATCAAGGGTACGGAGTTTATTGTTGATCTTAAAGATGAAGGCGAGATCGCATTGAACGAAGGCCTTATCGGAATCGAGTCGCTGCACGCCGAGTTCGAACTGCACAAACAGAAGGTCTTGCAGGCGTATGAGCAATACAAACAGGAGCAGATGGACGGATTCGAGGCTTACAAAGCCGAGGCAGAGAAAGAAGTCGTTAGTTATGTCAAAGCCTTTGATCTCGAGGCGGGAAGCGTGTTGAGCTTCAGTAAGGCTGAACGCTGCAAGGAGACGTGTTCGAGCTATGTCAGTGAAAAAACGCTCTCATCTGAGACCAAAGAGCGGTTTGAGCGTTATGAAGAGATGTTGAGAAGATAGCATATGACGGATCAGGTGAAGTATATCAGTGTGATGCTTGTTGTCTCACTTCTTCTGGCTCTTGTCTATGTAAGCAAGGCAGAGCCTTTTCACAGTTTTGCCTTGCGTTTGGGTGATCTTAACTATGTCCTTCAGAACAAGAAGGCCTCAGATGAGATCGTCTTTATCGAGATCGATGAACAAAGTGTCAACAAGTTTGGCCGTTGGCCGTGGGACAGATCGATCTTGGCAGGGGCTATAGGCAATCTGGACAGCTCGAACCTTTTGATCTTGGATATGGTCTTTTCGGAAAGCACACCAAATGATGATAGCCTCTCGCAGAGCCTTGAAAAACACGCCAATAATATCTGCGGGTTCTTTCTAAGAGACAAAGCCTCTGCACAAGCGACACAGGAGCAGATGGAGATCCTAAGCGAATCGACTCTGGAGCGTCTGGCCTCACAGACACAGGGCGAAGTACTTTTTATCGAGGGAGCAGAGGCAGAGATCAATGTCGCTCCTATCCTATCTTCGTGTTCGCTCTCAGCGACTTTTTCAACCCTTCGCGACAGCGATCAGATCTTTAGGCAATATCCTCTGGCCTTTTCATTTGAGGGAAGTCTGTATCCTTCTATAGGGACACAGGCTTTGCGCATGAAGTTCAACAAAGATATCCTTCGGACGGTCCCTGGACAGTATGAGATAGGGGGACACAGTTTAAGCAGTGATGATAAAGGGTTTACACAGCTGAACTTCTATCCTGAGGAGACATATCAGCGCTACTCTTTTTTGGATCTGTATGAGGACAGACTTACCAAAGAGCGTCTCAGAGACAAGATAGTCATTTTGGGTATCACCGAGATCGGAGTAGGCGATATGCGCGCGACTCCGATAGGTGTGATCCCGGGACCGCTAATCCATTACACATTTATCTCGAATGCTTTGAAGGGTGAACTTTTGCTCCGAAACGCTTTCTTGACGGGCACGAGCCTTGCTTTTTTTCTCCTGCTTCCTTTTATCTGGATATGGGTTGCTTCTATTTATAGACGGGTCCTCTTTTATACGCTGAGTTACCTGCTCTTCTTTGCCGGAAGCAAGCTGGCGTATGTCTATGCGAATATCTACCTCGATACCTTTTATCCTTTGATGGCGCTGATCATCATGGTGATGAGCAGCGAGGTCATGCTGCACAAAGCACAGGAGAGAAAGTCCCGTTTTATACAGGGTGCTTTTTCATCCTATCTCTCTCCGGTGCTGCTGAAGAAGCTGATGCAGGAACCTGAGCGCCTGGCTCTGGGCGGTGAGAAAAAAGAGCTGACGATATTTTTTTCCGATATCCGCTCTTTTACAAGCATATCGGAGACGATGGACGCACAAAGACTCACGCAGCTGCTGAACCGTTACTTCACGCCGATGAGTGATATCATCATCAAACATCAGGGAATGATAGACAAATATATCGGCGATGCGGTCATGGCTTTTTATAATGCACCTTTGGACGTGAAAGAACATGCTTCGTCTGCATGTCTGTCTGCACTGGAGATGATCGATGAACTGGAAGCCTTGAATAAGACATTTAAAAAAGAAGGTCTTCCTGAAATAGCGATCGGTATCGGTTTGAACACAGCTGAGGTCGTCGTCGGGAACATGGGTTCGGCCAAACGTTTTAACTATACGGTGATCGGTGACGGTGTAAACCTTGCCTCCCGGGTCGAAGGATTGAATAAGATATACGGGACACATATCCTTATTACGGAGTTTACAAAAGCGTCCATAGGTGATGAGTTCCTTACTAGAGAGCTTGAACGTGTGAAGGTCAAAGGAAAAGAGAAAGCGGTGATGTTGTATGAACTCTTAAAAGACACCCCCGCCAACAGAGAGCTATGCCAAAAGTATGATGCGGCGATAAGACTCTACAAAGAGGGCAGGGTCGATGAAGCTGTGCAAGCCCTTTCTGTTTTAAAGGATGACAGTGTCTGCAGATATTTTGCAGAAAAATTTTCTGAAGCGATGTCTGGGAAGGATAGAGGATGAATAACAACGCAGAAGCGGTAGTAGAGACGATATTTGAGTATATCACCAAGATACAGCCTCTTCGGGATTACGAAGAGATATTGATGGAGCTTGCCAGCATGGGCCGCAGTCTTGCAAAAGCAGACCGCTGTACGGTATGGGTGGTGGACAATGAGAGTAAAACGCTGTGGACAAAGGTCGCGCACGGGATAGAGACGATACGTATACCTATCGATTCCGGTATTGTCGGAAGTGCTGTTGCGAGCAGGGAGCAGATGATCATCAATAATGTTTATGATAATGTTCATTTTAATGCGCAAGTCGATAAGCAGACGGGGTATGAGACGCGCAATATGATGGTCATCCCCATGTTCAATAACAAGAATAATATTATTGGTGCTTTTCAGGTGATCAATAAGTTAGAGGGGGAGTTTGACGAAAAAGATCTTAAATATCTTACCTTGGCTGCCTCTTATGCGGCAGAAACACTTGATGCGGCTCTTTTGGCGGAAGAGAATGATAAGACGCAAAAAGAGATGATTTATCTGATGAGCGAAGCGGTAGAGAAACGCTCCAAAGAGACGGGCAATCATATCAAAAGGGTAGCTTCTTACTCGAAACTGCTGGCCTTGGCCTATGGGTTGAGTGAAGAAGAAGCTTATATCTTGGAATTCTCTTCTCCTATGCATGACATCGGAAAGATAGGCATTCCCGATGCCATACTTAACAAACCGGGAAAGCTTGATGAGAAAGAATACGAAAAGATGAAACTGCACGCATTGTACGGATTTGAGATCTTGTCTGCATCGCCTCGGGGTATGCTGAAGGCCGCTGCGACAGTCGCCTATGAACACCATGAAAAATGGGACGGATCAGGATACCCAAAAGGATTGAAAGGCGAAGAAATCCATATCTTTGGCCGCATCACAGCTGTGGCGGATGTCTTTGATGCGCTGGGATCAGACCGATGCTATAAAAATGCCTGGGACATAGAAGCCATCCTGAGACATTTCAAAGCGGAAAGCGGCAAACATTTTGACCCAAGGCTGGTTCATTTACTTATAGAGAACCTGGATGAGGTTCTTTTGATTAGAGATACCTTTAGAGATACGGTATAATCTTTACCTATAAATATAAATGCATAGAAAAAATTAAAGGCAGACAGTGGAAAAGATCACGATACTCGGTGCTTATGGGACAAAAGGTTCTCATCAAGAGACCTCCTCGTTCTTGATCACTGAGTCACATGCCATTGATGCGGGCAATCTTTTGCGTTCACTTGACGAGGATGCTGCCCATATTGATACGATCTGGCTGACGCATTCACATCTTGACCATATCGTTGATATCGCCTACATCTTGGATTCGTATTTCACACTGAGAAAAAAGCCTTTAAAACTAATGGGTCTTCCTCAGACACTTGAAGCAGTCCAAAAACATTTTTTAAACGATATCATCTGGCCCGATTTTTCAAAGATTCCTCTTTCCAATGCCAACGAGATGAGCGTCGTCTATGAATCAATAGAGCTGAATAGACGATACGTCATCGACGCAACAACGTCAATAGAGGCTGTACCAACGACGCATACGGTTCCAAGCTGCGGTTACATCGTACGCAAAAATACTTCAGCCGTTCTGATCACAGCCGATACCTATAAAAATCCGCAGCTGTGCAAGAGTATCCAAAACTATCCTGAGATAACGGCTTTGGTACTGGAATGTTCCTTCCCCTCTTCGATGAATGCATTGGCATTGGAAAGCCTCCATCTGACACCCAGCCTGATCGAAGAGGAGATAGCCTGTATTGACAGAAAGATCAAACTTTACTTGAATCATCTGAAACCGACATTTATGGATCAGATACACAAAGAGATATACTCCTCTTCAGTGTTAAAAGATAGCATTATACTGGGCGACGGGGACACAATTTATTTCTAATATTCCTCCAAAAAGTACAGAATCAAAAAACTTTGCAAATTTCTTTCACAAATGCTTGACATATGAAAATAAAATGCTTATAATTGCAGCTCGAATTTAGATGCTGGCATAGCTCAGTTGGCTAGAGCAGCTGATTTGTAATCAGCAGGCCCGGGGTTCAAATCCTCGTGCCAGCACCATTTCTACTTTCGAAAAATTGACGAAAAACGTCAGTGTTAGACCAGAATATATAATAACAACAAATGTGGTGAGATAGTCAAGTGGCCAACGACGGCAGACTGTAAATCTGCTCCCTATGGGTTCAGAGGTTCGACTCCTCTTCTCACCACCATTAATAATGAGACGCGGGCGTAGCTCAGTTGGCTAGAGCGTCAGCCTTCCAAGCTGAGGGTCGAGGGTTCGAGTCCCTTCACCCGCTCCATTTATTTTGTTAGAGATATGTTTTTTCTGGGAGCTGAATAATCGTTTGCTTCTTAACGTAATCATGAGATACGCATTCAAATAGCTTTCATATTAAATTATCATTTATTCTAAAATTTACATTGTTAAACATATATACATTAAGTTTTTGATTTGACTGCAATAGCAGGATCTAAAGACAAGCAGAATAGCTTAGCATATTGTGCTCGCATGGCTCAGAGGTAGAGCACTTCCTTGGTAAGGAAGAGGTCCCGGGTTCAATTCCCGGTGCGAGCTCCATTTTTGGACACTTCTATAAGGCTTTAGGGCCAGCTAGATGCTTCTATACATATTGTAGAGGCTTTATAGAAGTGTCTCAACCTGCGTCAGCAGAACATTGTTTTTATATTTGAGGCTCATAAGTTGTTTTTGAGTAAAATTCAGATATAATTCCATTTCATTTATAAAAAAAGCCGGAGGAACCTATGGCAAAAGCAAAATTTGAACGTAACAAACCACACGTCAATATTGGTACTATTGGTCACGTCGATCATGGTAAAACTACACTAACAGCAGCAATTACAGCAGTACTTGCAGTAACTAACGGTGCAGCACTTATGGATTATGATCAAATCGATAACGCTCCTGAAGAACGTGAGCGTGGTATTACAATCGCTACTTCACACGTTGAGTATGAGACAGATTCTCGCCACTATGCACACGTTGACTGTCCAGGTCACGCGGATTATGTTAAGAACATGATTACTGGTGCTGCTCAAATGGACGGTGCTATTCTTGTTGTTTCTGCAGCGGATGGCCCAATGCCACAAACTCGTGAGCACATCCTTCTTTCTAAGCAAGTAGGTGTACCATACATCGTTGTTTTCATGAACAAA
>JBFEYG010000120.1:0-7721 GCA_041562275.1 Sulfurimonadaceae bacterium
ATGAACTGATCAAGGTCTACAGCCGTGCCGGTCTGAAAGTCTCACCGGCAAACAGCAGTACTCTGGAGAGAAAGACCTTGACAACGCATATCAACACCATGCTTAACTCCGGTGTGATCGTCATCGAAGCACTTGTTGACTTGAGCGCTTTTATGCAGGTCTTTGAAGATCTGCGCCACCAGAAGCTGGATATGATCTTCGCCGATATCAACCTGAATCGTATCAAAGAGATAGACAGACTCGTCTCGATGCTTAACAGTCTCTCGTTCTTTTACAGCGGTCTTCTCTTTGAATATTATTATAATGAGGATTACCTGCGTCTGCAGTATGTCAACAGTGTCGATGTAGACATGGATAACATCATCTGCTATTCAGATGATGCGAATGCAATGATGGATTTTATCCGAGCGGATTATCAACAGGTTCTGATTAAGTAACTAATCACTATAATAATATATTATAAAAACAAAGGATTCTTTTCAAATGATAACATCTAAGTTGATTCAGCTTGACGATCTGAGAAACTTTTTAAGTATCGTTGATGATTATGTGATTACCTCCATCACAGACGCCAGAGGTATTATCACCGATGTATCAAAAGCCTTCTGCAAGATTTCAGGTTATTCAGCTGAAGAGCTTGTCGGAAAACCTCATAATATCGTACGCCATCCCGACACCCCTTCAACAGTCTTTGATGATATGTGGCGCACAATCACTTCGGGACAAATGTGGCAAGGAGAAGTCAAAAACAGTAAAAAGGATGGTGGTTTTTATTGGGTCATAAGTACTGTCTTCCCACGTTTTGATGAAGAGCGAAAGATCATCGGTTATATCTCATTGCGTCAAGACATCACAGACTCCAGACTTCTGATCGAACGTGAGCGTATTTTAAAAGCCCAGTCAAAAAATGCCGCCATGGGTGAGATGATCAGCATGATCGCACACCAATGGAAACAGCCTTTGAGTGCTATCTCCGCCGCGGCAGGAAACATTATCCTTAAAAAAGAACTTGACACCCTCGATCTTGACACTCTTGAGTCAAATATGTACGATATACAAAGATACACCGCACACCTTGCAGACACCACGACTGCTTTTGCGAATTTCTTTAATCCAAAAAACTCCCAAGACACGATTCTTCTCTCCAGTGTATTGACATACGCTGTTCAGCTCATCGGTCCTCTTCTAAGTGAGAACAGCATAGGTCTCTTTTATCAATGCAAGGACCAGCTTCCAACATCCTATACTGAAGGTGAAGCTTTTTATTGCTCTATTGACGACCATGACCTCACACTAAACATCTCGAAAAACGATTTGGTCCAGGTCTTATTGAATCTGATCAAGAACTCTGTAGACAGTTTCATCACGCATGAGATCGAAAAACCCGTTATTCATGTCAAAGTTTCAAAAGAGGATGGGTTCATTATCATCACTATCGAAGATAATGCAGGAGGAATAGACAAGGAGATAATGGAGCATATATTCAGCCCCTACCGCACCAGCAAAGGGGACCAAGGTACAGGTTTGGGACTGTATATGTGCAAGATCATCATCGAAGAACATCTCACGGGAACCATCTCGGCCAAGAACATCCAAGACGGGGCACAGTTTACGATCAGACTTCCTGAAGTATCATAATTAGGACAGTATGTCTCCTGGTCTTGATCAAAAAGTTTCGATCAGTTCTCTGAAGACCTCATACAACTTTTGTACTTCTTCTTTTGAAGTGCGTTCGTTAGGCGCATGTATCGTATCATTTCGTACACCGAACTCTACGACGTCTATCCCGTAAGGTGCGATAAAACGGGCATCGGAAGTCCCGCCTGCCGTGGAGTGTTTGGTCTTGACCCCGGTGACTTTTTCTATAGCCGCGTCCAGAGTACGTACCACATGAGTGTTGACATCGGTCATGAACGGATAGGCAGACTGGTCAAGCTTTAGCGTGTAGTTCATCTCTTTGAAATACAGATGCACGAAGTCTTCGATGTCTTTTTGATCCGTCTTCGTCGAGTTGCGTACGTTGAACATCATCTTCAGCTTGCCCGGGGTGACATTCGTCACCTCCATCCCGGCGCGGATATCCGTAACGACAAACTGGCTCGGAGAGAAGTATTCATCTCCCTCGTCCAGGTTAACACCGGCCATGTGATGCAGTACCTGAGCGACTTTGTGAATAGGATTCGTCGCTTTTTCAGGATAGGCGGCATGTCCCTGTTTCCCGATCTTCTCTATGACACCGTTGATGGAACCCCGTCGTCCGACCTTCATCGCATCACCGAAGACTGTCTCGCAGGTCGGTTCCGCTACGATACAGGCATCGGGAAGAAGGTCTTTTTCTTTGAGGACTTCGAGTACCTTGACCGTACCGTTTTTAGCCGGTCCCTCTTCATCCGAAGTCAGCAAAAGCGAAAGTGTTCCCTTGAACTCTTTCGTGTCGTGTACGGCCTGTATAAATGCCGACAGGCCTGACTTCATGTCCTGGGCACCGCGTCCGTAAATATAGCCGTCTTTTTCTACTGCCGTGTAAGGGTCAGTGTCCCAGCCTTCGCCGGCAGGAACGACATCCACATGTCCGGCAAAACAAAGGTGTGGTCCTTCAGAGAATTTCTTGTAGATGAAAAGATTCTGTACCTCTTCTCTGTTGATCACCAAAGAAGTATACCCTTGCAAATACTCGCTTATCCAGCCTAAGGCTCCACCGTCTGAGGGTGTCTCACTCTTGCGCTCGATCATGCTTTTAAAAAGTTCTATAACATCCATCTATGACCCTTACTTGACCGTATTTTCATAAAAGACGTACGAAGTCGAGTAGTCGCTCACTTCAAAATAGACCTTCTTTTCACCCTCATCCACTTTGAGGTTGAAGTTCTCGTCCATCACCCCGTATCCATAACGGTAAGCACGGGGCTGAGTATCGCCTGCCTCCGCACCTGTAGTGAGTTTGTCCACTTTGATAAAACGCTTGACCAGTTTCTCGCCTGCATAGACATCTAGAACACCGTTGGTCCCGGTATAGTTCTGGATCGCACGGCCGAATTTGTTCTGGCTTTCTTGGGTACATCCCGTTAAGAATAAAAATGCTGCTGTACAAATCAATATTGTTTTAATCACTGTCTCATCCTTCTTCTGTTTAAAAAGAGCGGTTTTTATACGCTTCAATATTTTAAGCGATTATAGCAGATTCCTTAGTACGATAGCCTTATTAAACGTTTTCATTTATGTAGTTTATACCTCTGCAGAAGATTATCTTCCCTATTTTTATCTATCATCGATTTTAAGAAAAACAGGCTTTTATGCTAGAATAGTCTTAATCATAAGTAGATCTGTCAGGATCGAAGGCAGACAAGATCGAGAAAAAAAAGTCTATTGAGCATCTTGTAAGCAGATGCCCAAATATCAGAAGTCACCTATTGAAGAGATCATGAAAAAAAGCAAAGTGCACTATATCGGATTTGAAGACAACCGACTCATCTGTTCAGGCCCATGGCTGACACAGAACCTTGGGAAGATCGAAAAGGAGTTTGCCCTTTTAGAGCTGAGCGCTTTGGAGGCAGTTGAGATGGATCTCTCATCAATCTCTCAATGCGATGTCAACGGAGCGATCCTTCTTCAAGAGCTCATAGCGCATATGAGAAATAAAAAGATCTCGGTAGGACTTCAGAACATCACTGCGGAGATCGGGCACCTTCTTGATATCACCCTCTTGTCAGATGATCTTTTTACGGGCAAAAAACGGAAACGGGAAAACTTTTTTTCTGAGCTAGGACGTGCTGCTTATCATGCCTATAACAGCGTTAAAGAGTACCTTGCTTTCACAGGAGAGCTGGCATTCACACTTTTATATGCTCTGCGCTATCCGTCCTCTTTTCGTATGAAAGAGTTGCTTCGCGGTATTCAGGAACACTCCATCAAAGCATTGCCTATCGTCCTGCTGACAAGTATGCTGATCGGACTGGTGGTCGCCTACCAGAGTGCTCTGCAGATCAAAAAGTACGGGGCGGATATCTTTGTCGTCGATATGCTGATCATCTCCGTCACCCGCGAATTGGCCCCCTTGATCACTGCGATCGTTGTCGCCGGCCGCAGCGGGTCCGCATACACAGCCGAGCTGGGCGTGATGAAGATCACCGAAGAGATCGCCGCTATGCGGACTATGGGGTTTGATCCATTTCGTTTTATCGTACTTCCGAATATTTTGGCCCTGATGATCGCCTTGCCGATGATCATCTTTCTCGCCGACGTCATGGGCGTCATCGGCGGCATGCTTGCAGCAAGAATGGAATTAAACATTACTCCGGTTGAGTTTATCAACCGCATTGAAGAGATCTTTAACATAGATCATCTCTACGTCGGGCTGATCAAAGGTCCCTTCTTCGCCTTGATCATCGCCAGTATAGGGAGCATGCGCGGTATGGCCGTCGAAAACTCCACAGACAGTATCGGTATCAACACAAAGGCCAGTGTTGTCAGTGCGATCTTTATGGTCATCATCTGTGATGCGGTCTTTTCTATCATCTTTTTGGAGCTGGGTATATGAAAGATGTTATCGTGAGTGTCAAAAACATCACCACACGTTTTGGCGACAACCTTGTACATGATGACATCAGTTTCGACATCCATGAAGGAGAGATCTTCGGTCTGCTTGGTCCCAGCGGTTACGGTAAGTCGACGATGATGCGAGAGATGATCCTGCTGCAAGAACCCGACAAGGGCACGATAGAGGTACTGGGCAAACCGATCTGGCAGCTGGGAGAAAAAGAGGCACTCGAACTGCGTAAACAATGGGGTGTCGTATTTCAAGAAAGTGCACTCTTCTCCTCACTGACGGTTGAAGAGAACATTGCTCTGGTCTTAAACGAATACACCGATATGAGTCCCGCGTTGATACGCAGGATCGCTGCAACAAAACTTGAGATGGTAGGACTCAGCCAAAAAGACGGATACAAATACCCTTCAGAACTCAGCGGAGGCATGAAAAAGAAAGCCTCATTGGCCCGTGCTTTGGCTATGGACCCGAAACTGCTTTTTTTAGATGAACCTACCTCCAGTCTCGACCCTGTCTCTGCGGCAGAATTTGACGCGCTTATCCTCTCATTGAAAAAACTATTGGGTCTGAGCATCGTCATCGTCTCGCATGACCTTGAGTCCATTCGAAAGACCTTGGACAAGATGGTGTTCTTTGCAGAGAAGAAGATAATCGCCGAGGGTACTTTGGAAGATATCCTTAACACATCTCATCCGGTGATCAATAATTTCTTTTTAAAAGAGGGAGTCAACAATGAATAACAGAGTGAACTTTACCCTGGTCGGAGTATTTGTCAGTCTGGTCAGCATACTGTTTTTTACAGGTATCTATTGGATCGTCAAGCCCACAGATGAACAAAAAGTATACCTCTACGGTCTCTTGGTCACCGAATCGATCACGGGGATCAACATCGGAACCAATGTCAAGTACCAGGGGCTTCCTGTAGGCAGAGTAAAGGGCTTTCGCATCAATCCGAATAATCCCAGAGAGATCATGATGGACCTTGAGATACGCAGAGACGTTCCTATCCGAAACGGTGTCATGGCATCGATCAAGCCTCAGGGTATCACCGGCCTCTCTTTTATCGATATTCAGGTGGAAGAAGATGGCATCCCCTTACAGGAGATGCGCTACCTCGGACGTAAATATACGGTCATACCCTTCAAGCCCTCACTGATAAACAGTCTTGCAAATTCAGCCACCGAGATCACCGATACCCTGCAAAAGATTCTAAAAAAAGTGCAGAAAGCACTTGATGAGAATAAAGAGGAATCGAAGACGATCATACGTGAACTCGCACGTATCACGATACAACTGAACAAACTGCTCAGCGATGAGAATATAGCAAACACCTCTTCGCTTATCACCAGTACAAATCGGCTTGTACACAATGCCGACCTAATGGTTGATGTCTACACTTCCCTTGGCAAAGAGAGTACAAACACACTTCGTACACTCAACGGGTCGATCGAAAACGGCGACTACGACCTCAAACAGATCGCAGGAGGAGTTCCCGAAGAGACCGTGCTGATGATGAGGGAACTCAGGCTTCTTACGGCTGAGCTTTCTGAAGTACTGAGACAGTTTAAAGAAAATCCCAATGCTGTCATATTTGAATCCACCACACCGACCC
This sequence comes from Sulfurimonadaceae bacterium, assembly GCA_041562275.1. Classification (GTDB taxonomy): domain Bacteria; phylum Campylobacterota; class Campylobacteria; order Campylobacterales; family Sulfurimonadaceae. Next base: position 6,159 of record JBFEYG010000120.1, read on the forward strand.
CGGGACCAGGAGAATCAAGATGAGAATTCTATTCGTATTTCTAGTGTCGCTATTATGGATGGGCGGATGTTCCATCCGTCCCGAAGCCAGACCGCCTATCACCTACTATGATCTACAGCCCGAGATAAAACTTGCATGCACACCCTCTCCTGTAGACAAGACTGTAAGCCTGCACTTTGTCGATGCAGCCCCTTCGCTATCGAGTCAAAACATCGTCTATACAAAGCCCGATCTCAAAGCAGGAAACTATCTCTATAGCAAATGGCATCAGCCTCCGAACCGTTCCATCAGTACAGCTCTGTATACGGCTTTCAAACATAACGATGTCTTTAGCAGACTTGTCTACGACACTGCTTCTGTTCGAAGCGAGCTGACACTTGATATCAAGATCTTGCAATTTGAGCATCGTTTTAGCGATATAGAAGGTTCTTACGGGGTAATCACACTTGATGCAATGCTTTACGGTCCTGAGACAAAACAGCTTCTTGCAAACCATCTGTTCAGCTGCGAAGTCAAAGCAAAAACTGATGATGGACAAGGTGCTGTTGAAGCCTTAAACACAGCACTCGGAAAGTGTCTTTCCAAGCTGATCTGCTGGAGTGCAGAGCAAAGTTCTAAACATTGACCCACTAAGCAACAAAGACTTTATAAGCTTTTGATCGATTCTACTCCGCTTTGAGGAGAGTATTTCACTCTCTCAAATCCCTCATTTTGGCCAGTATATCAATCATGTTATTAACATGCATACTAAGCCGGTTGTCTACTAAAGAGATAAGTGAAAGAACACTAAATATGATGATACAAGAGAAGTATTTATGATGAAATCTATACTCTTTATACTCTGTGTCGGGCTCCTTCTTGCAAACGACCTTCTTCTATCTGCACAAAAGACAGAGCTCTTGAAACTCAAGCCTAATAAGATCGAAAAAGATGCGAATCTTCAAAAAAGAAGCTGGGTGTCTCCTTTGATTTTTTCACTCTCTGCCAACAAGAGCAAGGACACTTCCGATCTGAAAAGTAACACCAACAGTGCCGCAGTGGAGTGGAGTCAGGACCTGTTTAGAAGCATGGCATCTACTACACTATCGAGCAGGCAGATGCACTGCGCGAAGCAAACCTCATCGATGCACTTTGGTATGAATAAGAATCAGTCATAAGACTCCCTTGCCGATATTACGTACATCCGAACTATTAAATGCTTTCAAGCCACATTATGATCTGAGACCTTAAGCCCAATATAAATAAATATAACTTATACTAAAAATATTTAGCATGATATCAAGGCCAACATGTGAGCGGTACAGCATCTAAAGAGATCAAGAGACTCAACCTATTTTCCCTGCTTCTTGGCGGTTTATTTACACTCTTTATCATTGTCATCTTCTACATCGAAGAAAAACGTATTCATGAACTTTTGTTTAATTCAGAAGGGAGTCAATTTATTCTTCATCAACAAAAGCTATTTTATGTTTACCGTGAGGACTCAGACAACCTGCTGGCGGCTCTATCTTCTAATGATATCTTTATCGACTACCTTAATAATCCTGAGGAGACCAACGCTGA
>JBFEYG010000121.1:0-7690 GCA_041562275.1 Sulfurimonadaceae bacterium
CCAAAAGAGGTTGGTCTTATGACACCTCAGCTTGTCGATGGTATGCTAGAAGGTACAATTAAAGGTGTTTTAAACATTGGAGAGGATATAACGCATATCCATCCTAACCTTAATAAACTTATTGAAGCTTTTGAGAACTTAGAACTTATCTTTGTTCAAGAACTTTTCATGACAGATGTTGCACAACGCGCAGATATCGTTGTCGGAGTCAAGTCTGCTTATGAAAAAACAGGTATCTATATCAACGCGATGAGAAAAGTTCACCTTTCAACACCTTTAGTACAATCAGACCTGCCTGATGATTGGGAAGTCATCAAACTTCTTGATGATAAAATGGGTGGAAACTTTGGTTTTAACTCGTCTGAAGATATCTGGGAAGATGTTCGTAAAACTGCTACCAATAGATTTAAAGGTGCTTCTTACAAGGTACTTAGAGATAATGAAAAAGCAGGCATATCATGGCCTATTACAGAAGATGGTAAAGGCACTCCAGTACTTCACAGAGAAGACTTTAGAACACAAGATGGAATCGGTGCATTCAGATACCATGGCTATAAACTCTCAGGTATGGTAGAAGAGATCACGAAGAAAGAGCTTAAAGGATACCACCTAACAACAGGTAGAATTATGGCGCACTATAATAACTCTGCACAAACAAAGTACACTGAAAAACTGATGAAAAAGCATACAGAAGACACACTTTTAGTGCATGAAGATGATGCAGCAGATTTTACCTCTGAAAAAGTTATCTTAAAAACACCATTTGGACAGACCAATCCATTAAGAGTGAAGTTCACCGATAAAGTAAAACCAAAAACACTGTATACAACATTTCACCATGCTGACTCAAAACTAAACCATATATTTGGTGATAAAAGTGATGAACTTATCATGACAGCAGCATTTAAATCTATTCAAGTTGAGATCATCTGTACGTAAAAAAAGTTTTTATTCCTTTAATTGATACGGCTACACTAATTAGCTAGCGTTAAAAAATGAGAATAAGGTTCAAATCCTCTTTAGTCAAAGGTTTTAGTATGAGTCGAGCACTGGGTGATCTGGCTGAAGAGAAGGCCTGTGAATTTATCTCTGCTCTTGGATTTCAGATCATCGAGCGAAACTATACACTTCGCGGCGGTGAGATAGACATTATAGCTCTCAAAGATCAAGTGCTCCACTTCATCGAGGTTAAATCTGGCTCATCGTACAGTCCTCTTTATAATATAACACCCGTAAAACTTCAGCATGTTATCAATACAGCGCACAGATTTATGCAGAAGAAGAACCTTGACTTACATTTTCAAATAGATGCAATATGTGTGCAAGAGGGAAGGTGTGAAATGATAGAAAACATCACGCTCTGAGCGCTTTCTTTAAACAGGATAAATATACTCCTGTTTAGGCTGGTAACTAAGAGGTTTTAAAGAATTTGAAGGTATAATACTTCTAATTTAACTCAAACAAGGAACTTAAAGATGGCAAAATACATCGAAGTTACAGCTTCAAATATAGAAGACACTATTAAAGAGGGCGTTGTCCTTGTAGACTTTTGGGCACCATGGTGTGGGCCATGTCGTATGATAGCTCCGGTAATTGAAGAACTTGCAGAAGACTTTGACGGTAAGGCTAAAATCTGTAAAGTCAACACAGATGAAGAACAAGATATAGCTATCAAGTACGGTATCCGTTCAATCCCTACAATTATCCTTTTCAAAGACGGCGAAGTCGTTGAGCAGATGGTTGGCGCAGCTTCTAAACAAGCTTTTGAAGAAAAACTAAACGCTTTATTAGCATAATTTATGGCACGACGCGGCAGCGGACTATTTTCAGTCGGCACGCTTCTGGCTTCTTTTTTCGGCGCAGGCATGATTGCGATTGCCTTCGCTTACTTCAACTATAAATTCCAAGAATATAAATTCATCGATTTTAGCCAATGGCTTGTATATGAAAAAGCTCAAATTTTCACACCCGATGAAGAACGCTACCTGGTTGTTTTTTACAGCTCCAAGCAGACGGGTACGGTCGAGAACCTAAATAAACTCAGAGCAAAACACAAGATCTTGGCTATTGACTATTATCAGCAAGATTATCCCAGTAATCAGCATGTCACCTATGTACGATCAGGCACTAACACAATCCTTAAAATAATACAGCGTTTTAACATCTATAAGGTGCCTTCTGTGTTTATTATTAGAAAAGTTAAAGAGGGTCTTTATAAACAAGATAGTATTATTGCGGAATTAGATACGATAAACGATATTCCTTCGGAATTATGATGCGAAATGCTTATATGAGAGGGATGGATCAGTCTTATAACTGCTCCTTCTTTGTAAAGTTTATTTATTGGATTAAGACTTTGTTACTCAAAGAGAGAGTAGTGTGTTTTTAGCACTCTTTATAAAAATTAAAATTGCAAGGATATAACAATGTTAGATTTAGCAATTATTGGCGGCGGGCCGGCAGGACTTACAGCAGGTCTCTATGCAACGCGCGGCGGTTTGGCAAATGTGACTATGTTCGAGATGGGAATGCCGGGCGGACAGATCACGGGTAGTTCTGAGATAGAGAACTATCCCGGCGTCACAGGGGAGATCTCTGGAATGGATCTGATGATGCCTTGGCCTGAACAGTGTCAACGCTTCGGATTGAAACATGCTATGGTCCAGGTACTCAGAGTAGAGCACAAAGCAGACGGGAATTTTACTATCCACAAAGGTGACGGTACAACTGAAGATGCCATGTCCGTTATCATCGCGACAGGTTCAACACCAAAGCGGGCAGGCTTCAAAGGTGAAGACCAGCTTTTTGGTAAAGGTGTCTCTACCTGTGCGACCTGTGACGGTTTCTTTTACAAGGGAAAAGAAGTCGCTGTGATCGGCGGCGGTGATACGGCGCTGGAAGAGACAATATACTTGTCTAACATCTGCTCAAAGGTTTACCTTGTGCACAGACGTGATAAGTTCAGAGCGGCGCCGAATACTATCGAACGTGTCAAAAAGCTTGAAAATGTCGAACTTGTGCTTAATGCAAATATCATTGAAGCTTATGGGGACGCAATGGGTGTAGCCGGGCTTAAGGTAATGACACCTGAAGGTGAACGTGATCTGCCTGTACCGGGTATATTTACCTTTGTAGGCATGAACGTAAACAATGAGGTCTTGAAAAAAGAGGATGGAAGTTATATCTGTGATGTCAACGAAGCGGGTGAGGTTATTGTCGATCTTCGCATGCGAACATCGACTCCGGGACTTTATGCAGCAGGTGATATCCGAATCGATGCACCTAAACAGGTCGTCTGTGCAGCAGGTGACGGGGCAGTGGCAGCAGTCAATGCCATCCCATATTTAGATGAAAAAGTAAATGGATAATAAAGATGATTAGAGTTGGTGTATATGGTGGTACAGGCAGGGTAGGCAAGCTTCTTTTGGAAGATTTGAAAAGCGAAGAGAACTTGACCTTAAGTTCTGTGTTTGTACGCAGCTCGTTGGATTTTTCAATCGATCCTTCTGCCTTGGTGACGAATGACCTTGGGACTTTCCTTGATGCCTGTGATGTCGTTGTGGACTTTTCTCTGCCGGAGGCGACGCAGGCTCTTTTAGAGAAGACATTGACATCACCAAAACCGCTTGTGATTGCTACGACCGGTTTGGATATTCACCAGTTTAATCTGATGAAAGAAGCCAGTGAACTGATGCCTATTTTGTATGCGACGAATATGTCTTTGGGTGTTGCTGTGCTGTCCAAGCTTGTTCAGCAGGCTTCTGCTGTGCTTGAAGGTTTTGACATAGAGATTGTTGAAATGCATCATAAACACAAAAAAGATGCGCCAAGCGGTACGGCATTGACCTTGGCTGAATCAGCAGCTAAAGGCCGTGAACTTGACCTGGACAAGGTACGTATCAGCGGACGTAACGGCAATATAGGCGAACGCACCAAAGATGAGATCGCAGTGATGGCACTTCGTGGCGGTGATATCGTAGGACGCCATACGGTCGGTTTTTACAATGACGGTGAGTTTATCGAGATGAACCACACAGCGACGTCTCGCCACACTTTTTCAAAAGGGGCACTGCGTGCTTCCAAATGGCTGGTTTCACAAGAAAACGGCTTATATAATATATCAGATTGCCTAGGACTGGATTAATGGAAAGAGAATTAAACGAAAAATGTGCAGTAGTCGGGATCTTTAATCATCCGGAAGCGTCAAAGTTAGCCTACTTTTCTCTTCACTCCTTGCAGCATCGCGGCCAAGAAGCCTGTGGAATTTCTTCTGCCGATGGTAACAAAGTACACACGATCAAAGACAGAGGTCTTGTCTCACAAGTCTTCAATGACCAGAAGTTGACAACGCTGAAGGGCAGTTCTGCAATCGGGCATAACCGCTATTCGACGGCAGGGGATGACTCGATCCTGGATGCTCAGCCGGTATTTGCCCGATATGACCTTGGTGAGATGGCCATTGTTCATAATGGGAACCTTACTAATGCACAAGAAGTTCGTGACGGCCTTATTAAAAAAGGAGCGATATTCCAGACATTCATGGATACGGAAAACCTTATCCATCTTATCGCTAAAAGTGAAGAGCAGAAACTTTTAGACCGTATTATTGATGCAGTCAAAAAGATCCAGGGTGCGTATTCCTTGGTTTTCTTGTCTCGTACAAAGATGTTTGCAATGCGTGATCCGCATGGTCTGCGTCCTTTGAGCCTTGGTAAAGTCGGCGATGCTTATATTGTTGCATCGGAGACCTGTGCTTTTGATCTTATCGGTGCGGAATACATTCGTGATGTCGAACCGGGCGAACTGCTGGTTTTTGAAAAAGGGCAAGAGCCTAAATCGATCAAAGTCTTTGAATCCACTCCGAAACACTGTATATTTGAGTACGTTTATTTTGCCCGTCCTGATTCGGAAGTCTTTGGAAAAAATGTGTATCAGATGCGCAAAAACATGGGAAGAGAACTGGCTAAGATCGAACCTATCGAAGCGGATATGGTCATTCCTGTCCCTGATGGAGGTGTACCCGCAGCACTAGGATATTCTCAAGAGAGCGGGATACCGTATGAGATGGGTATTATGCGTAACCATTACATCGGGCGTACCTTTATCGAACCGACACAGGAGATGCGTGATCTTAAAGTCAAGATGAAGCTCTCTCCTATAACAAGTCTTATCAAGGGCAAGAAGCTCATTGTTATCGATGATTCAATCGTTCGCGGGACGACAAGTAAACGGATAGTTCGTATGCTAAAAGAAGCCGGGGCTGCTGAAGTACACATGCGTATCTCTTCGCCGCCAACAACGGATCCTTGCTATTACGGTATCGATACACCGGATAAAGAGAACCTTATTGCAGCCAATATGAGCAATGCAGAGATGTGTAAGTTCATGGGTGCAGACTCTTTGGCGTATCTTTCTCATGATGCTTTATTGCAAAGTGTTCAGTCTGAAAATGATGAATACTGTACAGCCTGTTTTACAGGTAAATACCTCTTTTAGATGAGAGTTTGAAAGAAGTTTAATATGCAAGAACAAGTATATACCTTTGGGCTTTACCTCAAAGAGAAGTTTAACGAAAAAGTCTACAAGGCACCTATCTCAATTTCAGGTTTTACCTGTCCCAATATTGACGGTACGGTTGCAAGAGGCGGATGTACCTTTTGTGAAAATGATTCGTTCTCACCTAGTCTTGACGAAGTTCAGAAGCTTAAAGGCTTCCATCTTAATCTTGACTCTATAGAGAACCCTCACTTGGACAAACAGCTTTTACAGCTTGAAAAACAGTTTGATGTTATTGTCTCAAAGTCTAAGCGAGAGTATGGGGCTAAGAAGTTTCTGGTCTACTTTCAGTCCTTTACCAATACCTATGCTCCCTTTGATACCTTGAAGGCTTTGTATGACAAAGCCTTGTCCTTTGACGATGTTGTAGGATTAAGTATAGGGACGCGTTCAGATTCCGTCACGGATGAGACGCTGGAGTACCTTGCAGAGCTTAACAAGACAAAAGAGATATGGATAGAATTTGGTATACAGTCTATCTATGATGAGACGCTTGAACGTATCAACCGCGGTCATGACAGTGCCAATGTGAAAGAGCTGATCATGAAGTCGAAAGCATTAGGTCTAAATGTCTGCGGGCATCTTATCTTTGGACTTCCGGGTGAAGACAAGCAGATGATGCTTGAGACGGCTAAGAAGGCCTATGAATGGGGTATTGACTCTGTCAAGTATCACCCTTTATATGTTGTTAAACGTACGGCCTTGGCGAATGAATATGCGAGAGGAGAGTTTGAACCGATATCGGAAGAGCTGTATCTTGAAGTATTGCTAGAATCGATTCAGATGAAACCTGAAAATGTTTCTGTTCAAAGAATTACTGCAGGTATTGATGATGATACACTTATTGCACCGCAATGGTGCAGAGACAGGAACGAGCAGGTCAGACAGATCAACAAAAGCTTGAAGACGATCGGTCTGAAATATTAAAGTTTATATCGTCTTAATGCGCTGAAATAGTGGTAAACTCAGCCACATGTTTGAAATAGGGCGGGTAGGGCATCTCTACTCTAAAGAAGACGGCTTTTCCTGGTTCTATGTCTCTTGCGACTACGAACTGTTCTTCCACTTTCTGTGGTTTATAGGTCTTGCTTTCCTCTCCAAAAGAGGTCAGAAAGTCTATGATACCGCTTGGACGGTACAAGTTCCCCCCTTTAACATTCCCAGTTACGTGTCCTCTGTTGACAAGTTTGACATTTAAGACGATCTCACCTATCTTGTAATTTCCCTTGTTCTTAACGTAACCGGTAAACACAATTGTCTCGTTACGTAATATTCTAGTGTTCTTTACACCATAGAGAGTCGCGATCTTGGTGTATTTGTCTATGGCCATCACTGAAAATACACCTGCCGTGATAATGACTAAGAATGAGGCAAATATCATCGAAAGCATCGTCTTTTGATTCTTCTCTTTTAAAGAAACGAGGACCAGCAAAAAAAACAGAAATGCAAATGCTATGACAGCTGTCCAATGCCAAATTGTAAAGTAGGTGTTCATAAGCAGTTCACTTTCGTTGAGATATTGTATTCATTCGTATAGGTAAAAGGTTCCATCACAAGTCTAAAATCAAGACTTTGATCAATACCCAAGGCTTCTTCCTTAATAATCGACACTTTTTGAAAGGGCTTTAGGGGATAGATCAACTCTTGTAAGAGACCAGACGCACCTTTGTAGGCATGCGAAGAGATAGTACATCTGTTAAAGTTTTGTTTCCCGCGGTTGGTGATGGTCCCTTTTATTACTACGGCCTCTGAAAACTCAAGTCTTTTGATATTCAGGTTTGAAAGTTCAGTCTTGTAGAGCTGGGCATGTATATAGTTGTAGCCGCCGATCGGAAGAGCAACCAAGATGATAAAGGCAAGCAGGACAAGCAGAAGCGAAAGCACGGCTTTTTTACGCAGAAGGATGGCTAAAAGGAGTATGAGTATAAACAGAGCCCCGGATATACCGAACAGAATATAGTCATAAAGGTGCAATGAAGCAATAAAATTATGAAGTGCGGCTTTTAGCTGATTCATTTAGGCTTTAATCCGTACGCGAGTTTTTCTCTGTAATACCGCTCATGTTAAAACGGCGTGCCAGTTCTTGTTTGACACGGTCAGGAGATATGTTTTTAAGTCCGAGAGCAACAAGACA
>JBFEYG010000122.1:0-7646 GCA_041562275.1 Sulfurimonadaceae bacterium
CTATGGGCTGAAGGCTATGTAGGTACATACTTCCGTGGGGAAAATGAATTCGGTGTTATGTCTGAAGTTGCTGGTTGTTCAATGGCAGGTGCTAGAACAATTACTACGACTTCAGGTCCAGGTACACTTAGAGCGATGGAAAACTTTGCTCAGTGGTCTGGTACACGTATTCCATGTCAACTGATCCTTATGGCTCGTGGTATTAACTCGCCACTTACTATTCAGCCGGACAACTTGGAAGTTTCTTACTTACTAGAAACTGGTTGTATGATCTGGTATGCAGAAAATGTTCAAGAGCTATTTGACATGTCAATTGCTGCATTTACAGTTGCTGAAAAGCCTGATGTTCACGTGCCAATCATTACTGCAGTTGATGGTTTCTTTGTATCACACACAAGAGAATCTGTAATGCTTCCAGCTGATGATATTGCACTTCATCCGTATAACCCGTATGCAGCTCCATTACCTCCAATTGACTCAGAAACACCTCCGGGACGTTTCTTAAGAGATCCATTTGTAATGAAGTCGAACTACATCTCTTATGCAACGCACGCTTCATGGCAGTTTGAAATCAGATCTGCAATTGAACGTTCACGTCCATATGCTGAACACTACCTAAACGGTCTTGTACATGTTACAGGTAGTGAAGATGCTGAGATCGCATTTGTAACATGTGGTACAGCTTCTCACCAGGCAAAAGAGGCAGAAAGAGAATTGAACAAATTAGGGATCAAGTCGAAAGTTGTTAAATTAAGAACTATCAGACCATTCCCGGAAAAAGAGCTTCTTGCAGCACTTGAAGGCGTTAAGCATGTTTTCGTACCTGAGTTCAACGTTGTTGGCTGGTTAGAAAAAGAAGTAACAAGAGCACTTTATAAAAAGTCTGAAGCTGACGTTGTTGGCGGACCTAGAGTTGCCGGTGGTATGAGTATGCCAGCTGAAGCAATCATTAAAGAAGTTATGGAAAAATTAAACCCTGGAAAAGGAGCATAACATGGCAATCGATATTTATAAAATCAACCCTGAGTTTAGAGACATTATGCCAAAAGAGATCATTGATCTCGAAGAGAATGCTACATGGGCTGTTAATCAAGACAAGCCACGTGGTATCAAAGAACTTCCAGAAACTAAAGAGATTCTTGAAGAGCACTCACTGTGTGCTGGTTGTCCGGAAGCTGCAGCTTTACGTTATGTACTTTCTGCACTGCCAAAACCAGAAGAAACAATCATCGTTAACTCAACGGGTTGTACTTCTTTGATGTTCCCACACATCGCATTACATACTGTACACTCACTTTTTGGTAACCAAAATGCTGTTGCATCTGGTATCAAAAGAGTTCTTGACTGGAGATTTCCAGATACAGAAAAAGATGTTGTAGTTCTAGCAGGTGATGGTGCGACTGTTGATATCGGTCTTGACTATACACTACAGTCATTCTTTAGACAAGAAAACATCACTACTATCTGTTTTGATAACGAAGTTTATGCAAACACAGGTGGACAAGAGTCTGGTGCTACTGCTAAAGGTCAAGTTTTCAAAATGGCGCCTACTGGTAAGAAATTTGAAAAAGTCAAGATGTGGGAACTTGCTACAACTTCAGGTTGTCACTACTCTATGAACATGACAGCTTCTGCTCCAAAAGCAGTTGCAAAAGCAGTTAGAGAAGCAATCTTAGTCGCTAGAGAAATCGGACCGACATTCCTTAACATTTACACACCTTGTATCCTTGAGATCGGACTAAGTGCAAATGAAGGACTTGGCGAGATGAAAGATCAAGATAAAGACAGATTTGCATCGTACAAGCATGTTTCACCTGAAGCAGAAGAGTTCTTGAAAAAATGTAAAGCGGAAGGAAAACTATAATGGCAAAAGATTCAATCAAAATTAGAATGCCGGCCCTAGGTGGCCAAGGTGCAGTTACTGCTGCACACATTGCTGCAACAGCAGCAGATACTGACGGTTACTTCGCAGTGTCTAACCCATTCTTTGGTGCTGAAAAACGTATGGCACCATCTGAGTCTTATACAAGAATCGGTACTGTGCCTATTTATGATAGAGGGGAAGTTATTTATCCTGATATCGTTATGATTTATCACCCACAAGTTATTACTATGGGTAAATCATACACAATGCCTTTTTATGCTGGTATCAATGAAAATGGTCTTGTTATCATCAACTCTGACAAAGATCTTTTGACAGACACTGATAAAAAATTCCTAGACAGCATGAATGTAAAAGTTCTTACTAGAGATTTTACTAAATTTGCTATTGATGAAGCAGGTACTGAACTTGCGACTAACATGGCAATGCTAGGTGCACTTTTCGGTGCTCTTGGTACAATCAGCAAGCCTGCTATTGAGGAAGGTATTAAAGACCGTTTCCTTAAGAAGTATACAGCTTCTGGTGGTACAGCTACACTTGACTCAGTTATTGAGAAAAAGTTCAAGAAGAAAATGGATCTTATCCAGAAGAACCTTGACACTGCATCTGCTGCATTTGACTTGACAGCTGCATGGGCAAAAGAAGTTGGTCTAGAGCCAATGCTAGAAACTCCAAAAAACAAGTAATTCTGTAAGATTATAACTGTACCATTGGTACAGTTATTAATATAACTCTGCATAAGACATCTTTCATAACCCCTTACAGCTACAAGAGATTATTAAAAAAGTCTATTCAAATATCCACTCAACAACAATTAAATTTTTAAGGCATACGCATGATACAGTCATTTATTATTACAGGATTTTTAGGTGTTGGTAAAACCACCATGCTTACCAATACGGTCAAAGAACATTTTAGTGACAAGAAAGTCGCAATTATCGTAAATGAGTTTGGTGATATAGGCATAGACGGAAACATACTTAGTAATGTCTATAGTCAGGTTCTTGAGATATCAGAAGGCTGTATCTGTTGTCAGCTGGCACAAGAGTTTGAAAGCGGTGTTATTGAGATTATGAATAAATATGATCCTGAGATCATCTTCGTAGAGACTTCAGGAGCATCCGAGCCTTTTCCTATCTTCTTGTCTTTACAAAACCTTGGTATCTCTGTCGAGGGGGTGATCTGTGTTGCTGATTCTAAAAACTTTGATTCTTACAAAGCGAACTCAACTGCACAATACCAAATTGGCGGTTCTAATATACTCATACTTAATAAGACCGATTTAGTGACTGATGATGAACTTGAAGCTGTAAAGAAAGAGATTATTGAAACCAAAGAAAAGTACAACATCAAGAACACACTCACAGGTGAGACGATATTTAATAACTATGTCATAGATAATGCCCAACAGGGTATTGTGAACAAAGAACTATTTGAGGGCGTATACAGAGTTGATGAGATCATAGGATTGGCAAAAGATTATGAACATCTTGACCATACGACGAAAGACTCTATCACTCAAAAAGTTGCTTATCTTAAAGAGGATATTGAGTTTAATGATGTCGATCAAGTCTTAAAAAGTCTTCCTAAAAGTGTCTACCGGGTAAAAGGTGTAGTAAAAGTAAAAGATGTGCCAAATCCTATCGTCATAAACTACTCATTCGGTAATGTCTCATTCGAAGAGCTCGATGCCTATGCAGAACCATCTATAATGATCTTTATCGGAGAAGCAATAGACAATGATGTAAATCTATTGTGTGATAAGTTTGACTTTTTGAATATGCCGAAATTCAAACTGAGCAAGTAAGCTTTACCCTGCAAAAGTAGACAGCCTTTGGTACCAAAGGCATATTTTTACAGAGTGAGACCGATATAAGCTATACAATCAAAAGTCTATAAACATACTCCGTAGATTGGAGCTAGTATGACAATATGTTTTTATTCAGCATGTAAGCGCAGGATATAACCCTTTCCCTGAACAGTATCGATAATACCTTTTCCAATACGTTTACGCATACGTAAGACAAGGTTTCGAAGGGCATGTCCGTTATCTTCAACACCGCCCCAGATTACGGATTCCAAGTATTCATGGGTCAATGGCCGGTTAATGTTTGTCATAAAGGTATGCAAGAGATTAGACTCTTTTTGACTTAAGTGGACTTCTTTCTCGTTCACGAACAAGATACGTCCTGAGACATCATACCGGACTGTTTCACTCAGTGCCAACAACTTATCATTCATAAGTTTAGAGACCTTGATCTCCAGCTCACGAAGATCAAAAGGCTTCTTAAGATACTCATCACAGCCGACTGCATAAGCATCCATTATCGTCTCAATGTCAGTGTATCCGCTAACCATGATCGTAGGCACATGAGGATACCGCTGACGGAGGTCTTTAAGTAATGCAACGCCATTTGATTCAGGAAGATTGATATCTATGATATAAAGATCATATACTGTGTTTTTAACAGCTTTCATGACGCCTTCGACATCCACAAAGTCATCACACACCCAACCCTTTTCTTCAAAAAAGTTATGCATTAAAGTCAAAAAGACCGTATCATCTTCTACTAGGGCACATCGTCTAATAATAGATCCTTGATTATGAAAGTTTCGATTTTCTGATACACTGGAATAGGATAAATATTTTATCATAAAGAACTGGATTTTGAGGAATGAGTACCGGATCGGGGGAAATCCGGCACTAAAACATGTAAAAAGTTAATAAATCATCTAGACAAGCATGGCAATCGGGGGAATTGCCATATCCTGTAACCAACCGAATCATGCATAAGGTGGATAGCAGAATTCTATTGGTTTAGAGTAAATGAAGTGTAAATCATCCGACTCAACCCGTTCAGCTCTCCTTGACCATCGCATCCAACAGGCCAAACAGCTCTTGGCTTGCTATCTCCATCTGCTCAAAATTGGATACAAGTATATCAGGGTTATTCGCATCAAATATCGTACCATTATAAACAAAACCCATATTCGCATGCAGCTTCTCATGCACTATCTTATGTGGTACGCCTAACTGTCTGAACGAACTTGTATGGCTAAAGCGCGCAGCTTCATCAGAGTTCAGCCATTGACCCAGTCTGCAGGATTCAGAGTCAACATCTAGCCCATCTTTATGCTCCCCTAAAACGGCTGAATACGCAGATGATTTCAAGATAATGTGATCGATCTTGCTCAAAGTCACAAAAAGGCGGTTTTGAATCCCATTTGCTGATTTGGCTGATGTTTTAGAAAGTTCATAAAAACGTGTAAATATCTCTTCGAAGCTTTCTATCTCATCATTGGAACTTGTTGCAAGCTCAGAGACATGTTCTGAATTGTTTTGTATCTCACTTGATTCCTGCTGCAGTGTCGAGATCGTGATCTCGATCTCATGGGTTGCCTTCTGTGTACGCTCGGCAAGTTTTCTGACCTCATCCGCAACAACCGCGAATCCACGACCATGTTCTCCGGCACGGGCCGCTTCAATAGCAGCATTAAGCGCCAACAAGTTAGTCTGATCCGCTATATCTTTGATAAGCCCTACCACTTCGGATATCTCTTGTGATCGGCTGTGTAGACTGTTCACACCTTCATGCGACGCACTGATAAGTTCGGTAAGCTCAGAAAGCTTCTTACTGACCGAATAGACACTCTCTCTACTCCTTGAGGCTTCTTCCGCTGTTGTCTGGGCACTTTGAACAATCTTCTCAGACTCTTCTTCTGCCGTGCGAACATCACTTTGGATCAATGTCAAACCGCCGCTTAGACCGCCGCCCATATGATTGAACCGCTCTGCCATACCTCCGCGTATCTTAGTCTTGTGCCCTAAAGATATCGCCTCGATCGACTCATTCAGTTTTATACAGGTCTCTTTGAACATACCGTGTAGTCCGGAAGGAAAAGTACGGCGGAAGGTCTTCCCTTCCGAAGCCATCTCAATGGATGTCGTCACATCCCGCATAAAAGCTTCCAACTGGTCAAGCATATCATTTACAGACCAGGCCAGCTCCTCCTGACCTTTGTCATTCGAATGTATATGCGTAATCCGCTGCTCTAGATCCCCCTGAACAGCCGCAGCAAGGACGCGCCTGATCTCATCACGCATATGCATGTTCAGCTTGGATGCCTTTTCATTCATAAAAGAGGAGACAATGACCGCAAACAGCCCTATAAGAAGGAGGATATACTCTCCAATATAAAGACTATACAGTGCGACAAGCACTAAGCCGATGAGAAGTGCCAGGCTCTGTTTATTCTTGAATAGAGATGATAAGTTCATTATATTCTACTCCTTTCTCTTGCAATAGGTCTGTCAGTATTTTTGTCGAAGCGCTCGTGCCGCCATTTTTTTCTGCTTCAAGCATTTTTGCATACAGAGGTTTAATGATCGCTATTGCCTTCGCATTAGGTTTGCGTCTGACAGAATAATATCCGATAACATTCCCTCTAACATCCAAAGAAGCCGTTACATTTGCAAAGACCCAATACTCATTCTTGTTTTTTGTTTGGTTCAAGACAAAGGCAAAGACCTCTTCTTTCTTTTGTATGCGGTCCCATAACAATTGAAAAACAGCCTTAGGCATCTTGGGATGACGTATGATATTGTGAGGAGCCCCGAGCAGCTCTTCCTCCGTATACTCTGCCATCTCAATAAAGATACGATTGCAGTACGTGATCTTCCCCTTGAGATCTGTTTTTGAAACAATAAAGTCATTTTCACTCATCTGACGTTCCATAAACTTCCTTTTTCAGTAATATCACGATTATAACATAGCTATATGCTAATTATAAACTACAATTCTACAAAAAGAGACAGATAAGTACTCTTCCTTCTTCGCATGACAGGCATATATCCACAAGTCAGGACTCTTCTAAAATAGAATACTCCTTTTTTACACGTCTGCTAAAGAAAATTTTTCTCTATTCTTAGCTATATTACGTAGATAGAAGAAAGACCCATACAACAATTATATTTTTGAGGACAAGTTATGAAATGGATTATTTCAACCCTGCTGCTGACAAGTATTCTATTCTCGACAGAGATCGATATCAACTTGTATGAGGGGACGGAGACAGAAGCCTATTATCAAAAGATCCAAGAGCAGATCGATGCCGCTTCCAAAAGCAAACTCTATCCGCAGCAAATCATACAGGAGGAGAGGCTCTATCTTTCAAGGGTACGCAGCGCCGCTTCTCAGATCTTACAGGTCGAACCCAACTACATACAGGCCTTCGATACCAATAGCAGTATTGCACTTGATCATTATTACAGTGTTCTAAGAGAAACAGCTTCTTTGCGCCTGAGCATCAATGAACGTTATGAGATCCTAGATGACATACAGTCAAAACTAAAGCACACACATAAGCTGATCAAGAACCTCGTCGAAGAGCATAAACAGAGCCTGCTAACCTATCAGCTGCAATATGCCTATTACAAGCTTCAGCAAAGAAATCTGGAGACTAAACTGGATCTGCTTAAAAAGCATGAAGCACAGACGGTACAGATGCTTATACAAAACCTCTCTTTGGTTCTGTGCGACAAGACAAGTACCCTTGAGACAGAACTGCTTGCCAATGAGGACGAAATAGAGAAGATCTTTCAAGAGAAAATAGCCCTACAGCTTGATTTGGAAAAAGCTTTGATCGAAGAGAGTGCAAAGGTCGAATCTCTAAAAGAAAAAGTGCAGCTGAGCGACAGCAAATACCAAAAAGCACTCAGTGACAAACTCATACTGCACGTACAAAAGGCTTTGTGTCTTTTAAA
>JBFEYG010000123.1:0-7623 GCA_041562275.1 Sulfurimonadaceae bacterium
CATAAAAAAGTCCTGATCCTCTGTACGGGGAACTCCTGCCGTTCGATCATAGCCGAGGCACTTATCAACGCCAAACTCGATTCCTGCGTGGAGGCATACAGCTCGGGTGTAAGAGCCAGCGGAAAGGTCAATCCCCATGCCAAAGCGTTATTGCAGGAACATGACATGTGGAGAGATGAGTATCATTCCAAGACTATTGACAAGGTGGTCGACCAGGAGTTCGATCTTGTCGTCACCGTGTGTGACCATGCGAAAGAGACCTGTCCTGTCTTTCCCAAAGCGGTCAAGACGATACATGTCGGTTTTGAAGACCCCGATGGCAAAGGCGAAGAAGCCTTTGTTGATACGATGATGCAGATCGAGACGCAACTGCTTCCAATCGTAGAAAAAGAGCTTTGCTCTTAACAGAGCGATCAAAGAAAAGGATATATAGATGATTTTAGCCGCAGGTCTATTTTTGATTACACTTGTGTTCGTTATTTGGCAGCCAAAAGGGCTGCAGATAGGCACGACAGCCGTTATCGGTGCGCTCTTGGCTTTGGCAGTAGGTGTTGTCTCAGTGGATGATGTGTGGACGGTCACCGGGATAGTCTGGGACGCGACATTGGCCTTTATCGGGATCATCATCCTCTCTATGGTCTTGGATCAGATCGGATTCTTTGAATGGGCCGCTTTGAAGATGGCTCGCCTGAGCAGGGGTAACGGCAATATTATGTTTGTCTATATTCTTCTTCTGGGTGCTCTTGTGGCGGCATTCTTTGCCAATGACGGAGCGGCTTTGATTTTGACGCCTATCCTTTTGGCCAAGATGAAACACTTGAAGATGGATCCGATCGCTGTTTTTGCTTTCTTGATGGCGGGAGGGTTTATCGGGGACTCGGCTTCCAACCCGCTTGTCATATCAAATCTGACTAACATCGTGACAGCGGGATATTTTGATATCGGGTTCTGGGAATATGCCAAGACGATGTTTCTGCCAAACCTGCTGAGTATCATCGCTTCTATTGTTGTTCTGTGGATCTTCTTTAGAAAAGATATCCCTAAACATATTGATGTAGAGAACCTGGCGAGTCCGGAGTCTGTCATCAAGAACAAGATGATGTTCAATCTCTCTTGGTACTTCCTGGCACTTTTGATGGTGGGATATTTTATCGGCGATCATTATCATCTTCCTGTCTCGCTCTTTGCTCTGGGCGGTGCACTCCTCTTTTTGGCGATTGCGACCTACTTCAAAGCGACAAAGCCTATTATGACGATCAAGACAGCACCCTGGCAGGTCGTTTGGTTCAGTATAGGTCTGTATGTCGTCGTCTACGGTTTGAAAAATGCGGGACTTACGTCTTATCTGGCGGTGATGATCGATGCTATGGCAGGTATGGGCAACACCTTCGCGGTCATCGGTACAGGCTTTCTTGCAGCGGTATTGAGCTCAGTGATGAACAACATGCCGACCATCATGATCATGGACATCGCTATTGGCGAGACAGGACATACTGCCTTGGCCTATGCGAACATCCTGGGATCAAATCTGGGTCCAAAAATGACGCCCATAGGATCATTGGCTACACTGTTATGGCTGCATGTCTTGGCACAAAAAGGCGTAAAGATCGGCTGGTTACAGTATATGAAAGTCGGATTGATCATCACGCCGCCCGTGCTCTTTACGGCTCTGTTGGGCCTAATATAAAGAGAAAAAGTCGCAAACAGGGCTTTGTAACGATTTTTTAACACTAAAGAACGTATACTTTTACACAACAAAATAATTATATATATTAAAAGGCTAGCTTATGATAAGTGAAAAAATTCAAAGAACAATGATGGGAACGTTTTTAGTGATCATCTTATATACAGTCAATATCCAGGAGCTTATGATCGCAAGTATCTTGCTTGGCTTTATGATCGTGATGGTATTTACCTGGGCATTATTCGATTTCTGCCCATCTCTGTGGATGCTCAAAAAGATCTTTAAAGAAGATGCGGTAAAGTGTTCGAAGTAAGTCTTTGACTTATTTCGACCCGTCTGCCTCTTTTCTCTTATTTCTTCGGTACGATTAACAGAATCTTCTTCAACCTCTCTTTCATCCTTTAAACAGATCATCATAGCATGCAGCTTTTGACGCGGTTCGTGTTGTCTATAATGTATTATGATTGATCTGATATGCTGTTTCATAAAGATTACATATTGCTACTGTTTATGTAACCTTTATGTAATATTACTCATTTATAATTCTGCCAATTTAAACGGGAGATATACATGAAAATTTCTACATTGAGCGTATTAACAGCTATCGCACTCTCTGCAACATCTGCAAGTGCATTAACACTTTATACTGACCCTACAACAGGTCAAGTCTATACACAAGCAGGTGAAGGCCGTGTTGCAATGGGTGACTTCGTAGATGCGAAGACAGTATATGAAGAAAACCAGGCGCAGGATTCTGCAGCTATGAAAAAAGAGCTAAACGAAAAGTCGGGCAGCAAGATCACGATCATGAGAGACGACTCTCCGGAATTTCTTCTAGGCAAAGAGACGGATATCAACATGAAGTTTGTCCCTGAAGACAACAAAGACATGTGGTTCAAAGCGGGTGTGCGTATTCAAGGTACATTTGAGAACGTAGATTCTGCTCAAGACGGAAGCCAGTCAGATGCTTACCTGCGCCGTACGCGTTTTGAAGCACAAGCCGGATTTGGCAAGCATGCTTCATTCGTAATGGATATCCGTAATGACAAAGTCAACCTGGATCAAAAAGGCGAGCAGACATTCAATGTCGGGGATGCTTACGTTAAGATCAAGAAGCCTTTTGATACATCACTGGTAAACTTCAAGCTTTACCGTGCGAAGATCGATGTCTCACGTACGGAGACTGTCAAGTCTGCACGTGTCATCGCTTATGACCGTCCAAAAGTCGCTGACTATGCAGCGCAGTTCATCACACATAACCGTCGTGGTACGAATGCTCAGATGTATGGTGATTGGGATAAAAAAGTACACTATCAAATCGCTGCAGGTGATGCGACGTATCAAGGTGCACTAAAAGATGCTGATGGCAATGCGGTAAATAAAGATACTGGTGGAAAAATAGCTAAACAGAGTTTCTTTCATGGTGGGAAAATCGTTCTTTCTCCGTTTGACGGCTGGGAAGAGACACAAAGAACGGAAACTTACATGGGAGAAGGCAAGCACTTCGAGATCGGTGCGGGTTACTGGGCTGTTAACAGCATTAAAGTTCTTGATAATACAGGAACAGGAACAGATGGTGACTTCAGAGGTGATCTTAAGAATGAGCTGATCAACCTTGAGATGTCGGCACACTACAAAGGTCTTTTTGTCCAGGCTGAGTACTTCAAGATGAAAGATGTTGTTGCGACATTTAACGCACCTACTCTTAACACAGGTACTTCTACAGGTTGGTATGCGACATCTGAGTATGTGATCCCTGAACTTGCTTACCTTGCACCATTTGTCCGTTACGAGAAGTGGGACAAGTTTGATGACCTAGACGGTTACGACTATGAAGCTAAGATCGCCGGTGTGAACTGGTACCTACGCGGTAACACGACTAAAGTCGGTCTTTATGTTCAAAAAGAGAAGGAAGACGTAAATATCGGTGATGATGAGATTACTACGGTACGTCTGACTTCACAGTGGTTCTTCTAGGACCTTCTTATATCAATTTGTATTCCCTTCGGGGAATGCAGCTTTTACTCTTTAAATGAACCTATCTACTTAAACGCTTAAACAGCTCTTTTTACCTAAACAAGTATAAAACAATCATCCTCTTCTTATGCTATAATCACCCTATATACTTACACTCTTAGGATCTTTATGTCTGGCAGTACTTTGCTCACAATACTTATTATCTTGCTTCTTTTGCTTATTCCTCTGCTTCTGTCATATTTGGTCTTTCCTGCGGATGAAAAGACTGCCTCGGTAAGACAGGAGGATGTCCCTAAAAAAGATGAAAAGCCCGTGATCGATAAGAATAAGACTTTGAGCTTTGAAGAGATCAGAGCACTCTTCTCTCATAGCAAAAGTACAAAGGCTGAACTCAAAGAGGCTATAGAACAGCTTATCCGTCATCATGGAAAGATACACGCAAAGCTCGGTGATCTGGTCCATCCTGATTTTAAACGGTATCTTGAACTCATCATCAGTTTATGCAAAAATCCGCAGGCCGATAAAGAGCTGATTCTCTCTTTGGATCAAAAACTGCGTATCAAGAACCCGAAGTATGGTTTGGAGATCGATGAAGCTGTCAACAAGGGTATTGCAGCTAGAGGATTTTAAGGCTAAAGAAGAGATGGTCTGCATCGTCTTTATGTCTGTTTAACGGACATGCTTGTATTTGCATGCCGTTGGTGAGAGTTAGAAGATCAGGATGCGTTAATTGACGCGTATAGCCGTATTGAGCATATTTCTAGCACTGTAATAATTGATATATATCTTGCCTTTGACAAGTTTCAGTCCGGTTGTCTCATAGATCGTCATCGCCGTCTTGACCCCATTGACCTCGACTGTCTGCACAAGCGTTGTCTTGACCAAGGCTGATTTTCCATCCGGGTCTATATTGAAACTTCTCTCTCTGATCTCGATCAGATTGCTTTGCATATTCTTCCATCTTTTGCTCAGATAGCGTTTATACTCATCAAAGCTAAGGCGTGTTGTCTCTGATGTCTCTATGTCCTGATCGGTAATACTGACCGAAGTTCGGGAAAGAAAATAGTTTTTCATCGCTTTTAAACTCTTGTGTTCTTTTGCGATTTTGACACTGTCAAGCACTTTAGTGATGTTTTTTTCGGTAAGTGATTTGGCTGCAAACGATGCAGAAGACAGAAGCAGAAGTGATAGAAATATCTTGAGTAATAATTTCATTTTTGTATCCTTATGAGAGTATTATAACCCAATAATCGGCTGTTTTGATCGATTATTGCTACTAAAAAGCTTCTTTTGCTTCAAAACGGGCTATTTCTACATCAGAGAAATATAGGATGAGATGATCTTCTTGGATTTCTATCCGGTTTGTTTTCGTCAGAGCCTGCAAAAATGCATAAGCTTGATCCATCCCTTCGTTACAGTGCATACGTGTTGATATGATAGTCTCAAACTTGAAGCTTTCATTATCTTGGATATAGTCGGCTTGAATGCGGTTACACCCGTCACTGCCATGCAGGCTTTTATCATTAAGATGAAAGATGAGATGTACTTCGGGCTGATTGTCTGAGTTACTCGAGTCTTCTCCGTTAAGTTCGATAAGACTCCAGTAGGTGTTTTTTAGCGGAGTCGCCGGATCCGGTGAAAAACAGCCACTTACAAGAAAGGCCAGTATCATGCCACGAAGAAGGGCTTTGACAAATGACGGGAACGGTTTGCTTATGGGGTGCATTTTTTCTCTTTTTTAGAGTATTGTATCAGGAATTTTTCCTTTACTAAGACTGAGCCATAATGATCTTGGCCGACGATACTCTTGTTCGGGAGTCAATTCGATGTTGATGATCTTCTCATTTTTGAGTTTTTTGATCAGGTTATGCAGCTCGGTATCGTATGAAAAAAGAGAAATATAGTTCTCAATCGCTTTTTGGAGTCTGTCCGTGTGATGCTGTATGACCATGAGTTTAAGCTGGATCAAAAAGCTTTGGCGTAAAAGCATACCGACTTTTTGTGCGCGTGTGTTTAGGGTAAGCAATTCCCCAAGGATAGCCTTTATCTCTTTTGTATGCCCCTGTAAGGCCTCTTTCTCGGCTTCTTTCATCTTCGTAGCCCAGTGCGTTTCGATCTCTTGGATCAGGGGGAATTCCTGCAGCTCAGGATGCTTGTCGATAAAAGTGTAACACGATACAAGATCATTTGTTTGATAAAACTCTTCGATCTTTTGTAAAAGAGAGCAGAGGTGGGAGAGCTCTTTTAGCTGAGCTGCCATATAGGGGATGTGTGAGAGTTCCTTTAAAGTACGCTCAGCCAAGTCGTACCCACGTGAGATAATATGCTTATAGGCATTTTGCTTAAGGTCATCGGCAGTATGGACAATGTTCTTATAGGATTCAATCTCTTTTAGGCAGGGGTACTGGTTTGCAATGGCAAATATCTTTTCATAATGACGGGTATTGATCAGATGGGTAAACTCTAAAAAAAGTTTTGGCTGGTGCAGCAGGACCTGGATGAAGCAGAGCTTCGAGGTAACACGGCTAAAAGGATCGAGGACTTTGAAAAGTTGATGGGTGTTATCTGTGATGACGTAGGTCTGAGCTTTGTGAAAAGCATCATCCCACACCGCTTCCATTTCTTTGTACGGCCTTGTCTTCTGAAGAAGGGGCATATGGTCAGCCATGCTGTAGGCCAGGGCAAAATTCTCATGATCTACAGCTGTTCTGAAGCGTTCAAAGTTTGTGATCAGACCTTGAAAATCTTTGATCACTGCCTGTTTTAGCTTGACTTTGGAGAATGTATGAAGAGACTTTAGTGCTTCCTCAGGTTGTCTGTTCTCAAGTCTTTCGATAGCCTCTTCCAAGGCAAGTTCCCAATGCTCTTCAAGCTCTTGTTCCAGGGAAGTATCGTGCAAAAGAGGGTAAGTGTACAGAAAATCATAGGCCATGGCGTAATTATTGCTATCTGCATTCACGTTTAAAATGTCTTTAGGGGCAAGCTCAAAAACAGAGATCCTTCCATCCTCAGAACCAGCATATAAGATATCATCGCTTCCAATAGCCATGGCGGTGATCTTTGAATACAGTTGGATGTATGAAGGGTCTATGACCTTCTTTTGTCTTAGGTCAAAGAGTGCTATATTCTGTCCTGTACCTGAGGCCAAAAGGTAAGAGCCAGAGTGCGAGACGCATATATGTTTTACATTTCCAAGGCTTGTCTGATAATGTTTATCCACTTGGGAGGTACGCAGGTCGATGATATCAAGCCCGCCTTCAATGTTCCCCGCAGCTAAAAATTGCTCGCCGATAAAACAGAGTGTGTTGATACGGACATGATTAGGCGTGATCCGTTTTGGCGATACTTCGGTGTGGATATTGGTGATGACGATACTGCCTCCGTAGCCGGTTGTCGCAACGAGCTTTCCTGATGGACTGAAACAGGCTGAAGAGACATAGTTGAGCTTTGGCCGGGAAAAAAGGTGGGGAGTATATTCTGGAAAAGAACTTAGACGTGAGACCTGTCCGGAAGAAAAGAGATTCCATAAGAACACACGTCCGGTGATGGAACCGGCAACCAGATAATGCGAACTGGGATCAAAACAGAGGGTCTCCATCGGATTGTTAAGGGTCGCAAAAGAGTGGTGAAGGGTTTGTCGTTCAATATCGATCACGCGTACGACAGACTGATCTTTCTCACTGAAGGCAAGATATTTCCCATTTGGGCTGAAGCAGACACTTTGTTTTTCCCGGTGGGCTTGTGCGTGTTTGAGATGAAACTCTTTGGCATGCTTCATACTCGGCAATTCTATGATCGTGAAATGTTTAGTGCTGTCCACTACGGCAATCCTGCCGTCATCAAGAACTGAGATGTAGACAATCGCATCATCAAAATGTAGTTTTGCATTAACTCTCATAATTCAATCTTATCATAAATATGAACAAAAAGTCTTACTTTCTTAATGCAGTCAAATACAGAGG
>JBFEYG010000124.1:0-7618 GCA_041562275.1 Sulfurimonadaceae bacterium
CCACTTGCGTACGAACTCTTCGTTTACCTTACCTTCTTGAAGGATACGGTTTACCAAGTATAGATAGATAGTCGCTTCTGTACCTGGCCATGCTGCGATCCAAAGATCTGCCATACCAGCAGAGTTTGACATACGAGGATCCATAACAACAAGCTTTGCACCTTTTTTACGTGCATCAGCGATGTGACCCGCTGCTTGCTGGAAGTAGTGACCTGCATCTGCTGCGTGAGACGAGTTAAGGAAGATCAACTTCGCATTAGCCCAGTCTGGAGAAGAACGGTCATCATTTGCCCACTGGATAGTCGGAGTACGACCACCTGATGAACAGATGTTTGTGTGTGAGTTGAATGCATCCGTACCCAATGTCTGCCATACTTTACCTGTAAATCCGTTCTCATTTGGACGACCAACGTGGAACATTACAGATTTTCTAGAAAGCTCATCACCTTTACGTAATGTGTCTCCCATCTTTTTACCGATGGCAGTCATAGCACTGTCCCAAGTTACACGGATCCACTTACCTTCACCACGCTTAGAACCTGGAGCTCTTTGGATTGGGAAAGCAAGACGGTCCGGATCATACATCTGAGACTGAGTCGCATAACCCTTAGCACAGTTACGTCCGCGAGAACCCGGGTGTAACGGGTTACCCATGTACTTCTTAACTGTAAAAGTCTTTTTGTCGATCCAAGCAGTAAGACCACAAGAAGCCTCACAGTTTGAACATGCTGTCGGAACGATAGCATAGTCATTGACTTCGATACCGTCCGGATTGTCTTCTGATCGTACGCCTTTACGGTCGATACCACCACGTTTCCAGTCATCACCGTCTAGTTCTTTGAAATCATCCCACTGATCCAGTGGTGGATAAAATGCTAAAGAATCAGGTGTATTTGTAAACTTGCTCTCACTTAGAGACTCAGCCAAAACATCAGTACTGATCACATTCTTAGCGATTGCAGCGCCTGCAACTGTAAATGCAGCGCCCTTAAGAAATGTTCTTCTATTTTCTAAAAACATTCATTGGCCTCCTTAGCTCATACTTAATAATTGTGGAATAACTAGCCATACCCATTTAACAACCCATAGACCTGCGATCGCAGATACAGATGCCAAAGTCAGAAGACCAGTTGATTTGTTTTGTACACTTAGAGTAACAAGGACCATAGGAACGATGAAAGCGAATACCTGACCGATCCAGAACCATGTTGTAAACTCACCGTGACCTTTGATAAACTCTAAAGTCGCAGCGACTTCTTCAGCCTTCATTGGACCAAATACAAGTTCACTCATATACAGGACAAATGCTGCGAATGCAGATAGGCCCAGGATAACTGCCATGTCACGTTTAGCTTCATACGGAAGTTTTCCGCCCATAAGAAGTACTGTCGCTGAACCTGCAAGCGTTGCTGCAAGAATCATTTGAGCCGCTTCTGTCGGCATCTGCCATAGTTCGCGTGCAGTTGATTGAGCCATAAGTGCTGCTGTATACAGTGTGACCGGGACAGCAAGGATAGTCGTCCATGTCAATGCTTTATCAAAAGCAGCATTGTCTTTCTTGATGAAAGAAAGATACGCCAGCAAAAAGATCATACCTACAAAAGCAGTTGCAAGGAATGAACCTATAGTGATCGCCGATGTCCAATGCGGGTGGAAAAAGATATGCCAGAATCTAAAGATCTGGTGTAGATCGATTACCGTAAAGAACAAGAAGATATGGATAGTCACGATTGATACCACTGTCAGTGGAAAACGTAAATAACCTGCTTCATTAGGATACTTCTTGATAAGATAGAAAAGCATAAAGATCACACCGGTACCGATGCTCTTTGCCCACATGTTCATAACGATGATCCAACCCCAAACAATACCCGGAAGTCCAACGTCAAGTGTTACAACTGCATTTGTTGCAGCTAATGTTTCGTGTACCATTAGTGGTGTCCTCCTACAGGCATTTTTGTTGTAAGTTTACCGAACAGATCATGACCTTCAGCACGATGAGATGCAAGTGGGTTAAGTGTGACATTACCACCGCCTACATAATAGTGATGAGGATCTGTACCCTTCTCAGGTTTACGTACTTGTACATCACCATTCTTTTCCATGATGTAACGGCTGATATTAGATGCAGGATCATCCATATCTCCAAAGATGTTCGCTTCAACCGGACATGCGACAACACACGCAGGCATCAAGCTCGATGCGATACGGTGTGCACAGTATGTACACTTATCGGCAGTCTGAGTCTCAGGATCGATATAGATCGCTCCGTATGGACAAGCCATAACACAGCCTGCACAACCGATACAACGTTCTTTATCGATATTGACGATACCATTCTCGATATAGTGCAGTGCACTAACCGGACAGATACGCTCACATGGTGCATTGGCACAGTGATTACAGCGCAACGGAGTAAATGTACGTTTCGTCTCAGGGAAGACACCCACATCTACATACTTGACACGAAGACGCCAAGTACTCAACGGCACCTCGTTTTCGACTTTACATGCGATTTCGCAGCCCTTACAACCCATACACAGGTGCAAGTCTACTAAGAACCCTAACTGCATTCATTCTCCTCCTACTTAAGATTATGAACTTTCATAGCAAAAATATTGCTCATTAGCTTTACTAATAGTTATAAGAAGTATCCCTTATTTAAACGAATAAAGAAACTTACCTAGGGGGATAATAGCTTAATTACTCTTATCTGAAACTAAATAAAATAAAAAGATTATCACAATTTTCAGTTAATGTGTAAAATAAGAAATCTTTGAGAATATGCCATCTTGTTGTTGTTTTTTATAGTAAAAACACAAACGTGGCTGCAGTATCGAAAATATATACCTGTACAAGCAATACAAGTTGTTCTTATAATCAGTTAAATGTTGCTTGAATAGTTATGTACATTTCTATCCGAATCATAGGTTTAATCCTATCTGAGTTATAATCAATTGCAAAAGAATATAAGAAGGAAAGACGATGCAAATTATTATTGTGATTTTAGGTGCTGTACTTGGTTATACATACGGTTATTATAAAGATGGGTTTATTTTCGATTCCAACATATGCCTTTTTGCAGGTCTCACACTTATTATGCCATCGCTTTTTAATGTGAAATTAAACGATGTTCAATTGCTATGGCAGTACAAGACAGTCCTTATCAAAAGTATTTTTACGAATTATCTGATTTTGCCTGCGTTCGCACTCGGCATAGGTCTACTCACCAATAATTTTGGTATAGCTGCAGGCTTGTTCTTGTTATCGGTATTAAGCGGAGGAGGAATGGTCATGCATTGGATCAAGCGATCAAATGCGGACACTTCATTAGGCTTCCTTCTGCTCTTTATTAATCTTGTCTTTGTCTCGCTCTCATTATTGTTGTTGCATACGTTTGGCATCTATACCGCAGAGTACTTTGAGACCTCTTATTCAGATGAGATCAACATGAGCAATTTTGCCAAGGCTGTCATCATACTTTTGATCATAGTACCTTTCATCGCCAGCAGGGTTGTTTTGCTTATCAAACCTCTGCTCTCCTTTATTGAAAAGTTTCGCGGCACTATAAGCAACATCAGTATCTTTGTCATCCTATTTTATCTTTTTGGATTACAAAACTCGCAGCTACTTTTTGAGATATATGATTTTGAACCGGAGCTTATTTATATCTCATTTTTTGCCGTCTTTATCTTTTATCTGCTGACACTCATTGTTTCAAAACTGATCTTCAATCTTACTTCAGCCCAGCAGAAAGCTGCCTTTTGGCACAGTGTCACCAGATATATAACACTTGCATTAGTCATCTCGACATTCTCGACCAATACCTTTGGTGTCTCTATGATCTTACCGATCATGTTCGCATACATTATCCAAATACCATTTGCGATCTTTATCGAAAAGAAGATCACACAGCTGTGAAGGCATCTGCAGTTTTAAAAGTTGTCTGTCTTAAAAAGGGGATAATTTAATTTGCAGGAAAAAAGAAGTTAAATATATGAAAAAAAGTCTGAATCTAGACAAAGTCTAAAAGAAAGAAAGAAAGAAAAGGAGGGGCTACTCCTCTTCTTCTATTTCAGCCTTCTCTGCCAGACAATCCATCCCGTCTGAATAGTTTTCTACACCGCCGCCATATTTATAGACCACGTCACCGCCAATCAGACCCTGATATGCCAGTGCCGATGAGATGCTCAACAGTCCGATCAAAACGATCGTCTCCAAGATCACGTTTCTCGCCTTGCAGGCGACAAACTTAAGTACAGCCAAAACAGTCGTTGCTATCATAAGATACAGACCAATATTCTTATGTTGTTTCAGTGTTGCCTGGCCTTCCTCGCTTAAGAGGGGATAGACATCCGTACCCTGAAGACCGCCTGTGTACCAGGCAGCGATCATCACAAGCGCTGCAATCACTAAAATACGCGCTGACCATTGCGAGTATATATAATTGTTACTCACACTGTATGTGATCTGAAAAAACAGAGCCATCAAAGGCAAGACGATCGCGAAATGTACCAATGGGGGATGAAAAAGTATACCTTCCATCTATATCTCCTTTATTTTAGGCGAACCCGAACAGACCTGTTTACCTGTAACCGCAGACTAGCAACAAGTCACTAGTCTGCGTTATGCGTTAAACTACTTTAAACGGACACGAACAGACTGTTCGTGTGCTGTCAGACCTTCCGTATTAGCCATGATAGCACAAGCTTCACCGATTTCGTTGATAGCATCGGCAGAAAATGAGATTATTGAAGACTTTTTCATAAAATTCTCAACGCCTAATGGAGAATAGAACTTTGCAGTCCCTCCCGTAGGAAGGGTATGGTTTGGTCCGGCGACATAGTCACCAATAGCCTCAGGCGTATTAGGGCCCAGAAATATAGCACCGGCATGTTTGATACTCGGCAAGAGTTCAAACGGATTGATCGTGACCACTTCGAGGTGCTCAGGCGCGATCTGGTTCATAAGATCAAGTGCCTCGTTCATATCTTTTGTCACAATGACAGCACCGCGTTCTTCTATAGACTTGCGCGCGATCTCTTCACGCGGAAGCTTTTTAAGCCATGTCTCGACTTCTGCTACCGTCTCATCAGCGACTTTCTGTGAGGTCGTGATCAAGATAGACGAAGCCATCTCATCATGTTCGGCCTGAGAAAGAAGATCGATCGCCAGGTGATTCGGATTGGCCGAATCGTCTGCCAGAATACCGATCTCACTCGGACCTGCGATCATATCTATGTTGACTTCACCAAAGACAAGTTTCTTCGCCGTTGCGACAAAGATATTTCCCGGCCCGGTGATGACATCGACTTTTGGGATGTTCTCTGTTCCGTAGGCCATCGCTGCTATAGCAGAGGCTCCGCCGACCTTGTAGACTTCTGAGACACCGCAAAGGTGACAGGCAGCAAGAAGCAGGTGATTCGGTTCATTGTCCGGCGTCGGTGTACATACGATGATCTCTTCAACACCTGCGACCTGAGCCGGGATGACATTCATCAGAAGGGATGACGGATAGGCTGCTTTTCCACCGGGAATATACAGACCTGCTTTATCAACAGCGGTGACTTTTTGCCCGAGAATAGTCCCATTTGCTTCCGTATCAAACCATGATTTTGGAAGCTGTTTCTCATGATAGACTTTGATACGGTCATAGGCAAGATGCAAGGCAGCTTTGAGCTTTGGCTCCAGTGCATCATACGCATCTTTCATGCTCTGTGTATCGATCTTGAGATCTTCGTCTGATGCCGGTGTCCAGTTGTCAAACTTTGAAATATGACGTTTCAAAGCAGCATTCTTCTCCGTCTTGATCTCAGTTATGATGCCGTTTACGATACCGGAAACATGTTCCATATCCATCTTACCGCGTCCAAGAAGTTCTTCAAATGCACCTGCAAATTTACTGTCTGATGTAGAAAGGATTGTCATAATCTCTCTTCCTTATAAATAATTATCGTGATTATAACTAAAACTAGCTAACGCGATTTTTACTCTGTAAAAAAGTTTCTTCAAAAAACTAGCTAATGCGGTTTTTACTGAGTAAAAGTTTCTCTGGTTGCTCTCTTTTAAGCATGCACTGACGAACTGATATAATATCTTTATAAAAACTACTTTTATTAGAAAGCACAGAGATGAAAAACCTATTCACGCCCAATCAGAACAGACCTGAAGTAGAACAGTTTGACACACTCTTTCAGACCCCAAACATACATATAGAGAAGATCACTTCGCATGGACAGACTTCAGAACAATGGTATGAACAGGATAAAGATGAATGGGTGGTCTTGATCGAGGGAGAAGGTCATCTTCTTTTTAAAGACGGCAGTCAGCTCAAGCTTACAAAAGGCGAACATGTCTACATTCCCAAGATGAAAAAGCACAAAGTCGTCTATACCTCATCTCCTGCTATCTGGCTGGCGGTTCATTTCAAGACGGAGCAGTAGATTTCTCCTTTGACAGGGTTATCAACCACTCCCTGTGAACACAAAAACTTGATAGGAATACTTACCGATCGATAAGCTCCTTTATCTTCCTGTGCTTTTGTCACAACAAAATGAAGATGGGCGCCTGAAGTCCTTCCCGTATCTCCTGATAACGCCAACACCTCACCCGCTTTGACCTCAGTTCCAAGCTTGACCTTCACGCTGTTTTGTTTCAGATGGAAGTAACGTCCGAGGGTCTTATCAGCATGTTCAATGATCACATAGTTTGCAAAGGAACGCATATCCAGACCCATACCGTGTTTATTATGGCTTTGAACGATCTCAACGACTTTGCCTGCTCGACTTGCGAGAACAGGTGTTCCTATCGGCATGGCAAAGTCTATGGCATATTGCGATGTTCCCTTATGTGAGGTGTTGCCGTTAAAGCCCTGGGAGACCTTATGGCTCTTGTCATAAGGAAGCCCATAGACAAAGTCTCTGTCCGGCTTCGCCTCTATGGAACCTTTTGACCAGGAGATATGCGAAGAGAAGCTGCCGACATGCTTTTTCCTGTCTGTGTTATTCAGGGTCAGGACCTTTACTTTCTCCTTTGGCTTAAGGACCAGTTTGTAAGGCAAGGCGACCTTGCTCTCATAGCCTCTTATATTATTGATAAAGAGAGTCGAACTGACATGCATCTCAAAAAGGTTTTCCATGTAAAAATCGATATCACCCTGACGCTCCTGCGCATAAATAAGTACCCCGCCCTCTTTTTTTGCCACCAAAAGCTGACGCAGTTTATCTGCTTCTTGTTTATGCAGTACCTCCTGATATGCTTTGTACTCCTCCTGCATCTTTTGAGCGAAGGCGAGAGAACGTTCATCCAGCTCTTTTTCCTCTTGATAGGCTTGGATAAGCGGGTCTTTCTTGAGATGCGAAATATTCCCGGCATAAGAGAGAACCCTGCTCTTGAGTGTTTTGTTTGCCTTTAAAAGCGGGTCGCCTGTTTTGACAAGGAAGAGAAAATAGGCATCATCCTTTTTCTCCATAGTACGTACCACGTTTTCATAGTAGGCGTCCCTCAACCTTTTGCGCTGTTTTTTCAGCTTTCTTAAGGCATTCAGGTATCGCTCTTGCAAGATCTTTTCCTCATCTCCTGCTTCTTCTATCTGCCGGTCGAGTCTATGCCCTATCTC
>JBFEYG010000125.1:0-7547 GCA_041562275.1 Sulfurimonadaceae bacterium
AGGCGTCCATGCTACGCTGGCCGGTGTTTTGATAGGACTTGCCATCCCTATCAAAAACAATGAGAAGAGTTTTAAAGATCTTCAAGACTCCCTGCATGCACCTGTCAATTTCATCATCTTACCTCTGTTTGCATTCGTAAACTCCGGCATTGTCTTCAGTTCGCTAAACCTCTCTGATCTGACAAGCAGTGTCACCCTCGGTATTGCAGGAGGGCTTCTTTTTGGAAAACAGATAGGTATCTTTACCTTCAGCTGGATCGCTGTCAAGACAGGCCTTGGGCGCCTCCCTTATGGTGTGACATGGGCACAGATCTACGGGGTTGCCGTACTTAGCGGTGTCGGGTTTACCATGAGTCTTTTTATCGGTTCTCTCGCATTTCAATGCAGTTCAGAACTCTGTTACGGTATTACCGATGACAGGCTGGGTATACTCATCGGTTCTTTTTTTTCAGGCCTAGTCGGTTACTATCTGCTAAAATACCAGTTACGCGACAAACCGTCTGACAGCTAAAACCAAAACAAAGTCCTTAATCACTATGCACTTCATTAAAATAGACAAGCTTAATTCCCCGGATCTACAGATATATCAGCAGCTTAGAGACAATGCTTTTACGCATGACAACAGCTTTATTGCCGACAGTCCAAAGGTCGTCAATATGCTCTTGCAAACCGATATAGAAGTCAAAAGTATTTTAGCAACCCAAGCCTATTATGACGAGTTTGAAGAGCTCCTTGCCCAAAAAAATATACCGCAGCTCTTTCTTGCAGATAAAGATGTCATGGAAAAGATCGTTGGACATAAGATACACCATAATGTGATGATGCACGGTATCCGTCCGCAACAGACAGCTTTGGATGACCTGGGTGAGCATATCATCATGCTTGATGAGATAAGCTCTACTGAAAACATAGGCTCTATCGCGCGCAGTGCTGCTGCCCTTGGGGTTGACTCCTACCTTTTGCCTGCACAAGGGCCTCATCCTTACGGAAGACGGGCCCTGCGCGTTTCTATGGGACATATAAGCATGCTAAAGACCCACCTGTATGATGACATCTTTGAAACGCTGAAAACACTTCAAGACAATGGCTATACCGTGTTTGCAGCCGAAGTCACTCCCCAATCCATTCCACTCTCGCAGATAAAAGTCCCCGGAAAATGGGCACTCCTGATGGGACATGAAGGCAAAGGTATCGCCGAAGAGATCCTTAAATGCTGTGATAAGACGGTACGTATCGAGATGGTAGAAGGCGTCAAAAGTTTTAATGTGGGTGTTGCGGCTTCAATCTTGATGTATCAGTTCAAACACAATCCACTCATCGACCCGGTATGACCTCTCTTAGGCGGCGACTATCTTTTTCATATCTTTGGCAAATTTCAGACCTATGAGAAGATTCTTTATTGCCAGATCAGGCTCTGAAATAAAAGGTGCGATAGGATAGATCTCTATTCCTCCTTTTTCCATCACCTTTGCGATATTACTGCAAAACGTCCCTGCAACAATATAATCACAGCCACCGATAGCTTCGAGGATGATATAGTGGTCTGCCAAATGGTTTAGGTCCGCCTTCACGGTATCACTGCATCCGTCAGAACACATCATCGGATCACAGATAACACTCTCATCCTCTTTGACCCAGGGGTTTTCAACAAGCCCGCTGAACGTATACTTTATAAACTCTTCTTGAGAACTGACCGAATAAATCGCAAAGACAGGGGCTGTCCAAGGGTTGTTATGATATATTTTTTCTTCATCGTTCAAAGGGATCGCAATTTTTAGGTTCATACTCATACTTCATTTTTTTTAATCAAATTGTGCCTTTTTTTTATCTATAAAAATCTATTTTATGATCAATAAATAATCATATATAAATAACAACAATTTATAAGAGAAGAAGAAGGAAGAATAAACAATGTATTATTGCTCAGGTCTAAGATCTCAAGTGTAACCACAGGAATGGACTCAGGCGAGTGATCCCTTTCAAATCATCTGAGCGGAGTTGCGCCAAAGTATGTGTAATATTTTTTATAGCCTATTAACGTAGACACTCTTCATTGTTTTTGTGTGTTTACAACACTTATTCACAAAAACCTGAAGAGAAGTATTACCAAACGACATTTTATTTCATATTTACACAAACCACCGCACGCTCGCTCCCCCTAATAAGTGCTTTGTGCTATAATCCCGGCAATATGAAAAAAAGACCCCATCCCGTACACTTACATAAAAAGATCATAAGAATAAGCCTGATAATGGTCATCTTTATACTCTTTCTATCCATCATCCTCTTCATGAGCACTTTATTGTCTAAAGAGAAGTCCTCTATGCAAAATGTCGGTTATGCATTTGGAAGTGCGGACACCCATATGCACAGAAAATTTAAAGTAGAATCTAAGGAAGAAGGTCTGTATAACATTGGCGAGTACAGGGTAAACTTGAATTCAGACAAGCATCTTATCTTAGACCTATCAATCAAATGCAAAGAGGACTCTTTTGGTCTCGTGTTAAAAAACAGTATTTTGATACAAAATGCCGTAATTGACACCTTTGCCACCTACGACAGTATCTATCTGCCAAATACATTACCAGGCAAAGAACGTTTAAAAGTCAAGCTTAGACAAAAGATCAACGATGCCTTTGAAGACCGGTTGATCGAAGAGGTCTATTTTAACAAATATCTCATTCGTTGAAATACCCTTCACGCTTTCTTAACTTTTAAGTTCATCCCTTGCTTTCATCAGCTTCTATGCAATGAATCTGCATAATTCGTTTACTTTTTAAGAGGATTTACAATGTCAGCACAACTATCAAAACTGCATGTACGATTTATTCAAAGCCAAAAGAACTTCTATCTCTTTACACAAGACGATCCCAAAGGAGAAAGACTTCCCATCTCCCAGATCTATGTTAAGGACAATAACAACCTCTTTTTTATCAACCAAAACAACCCTATCCATGAAGGGCAGACACTGCGTATCGTATTCCAAGAGTCGACAGATGCACTGCAGACACTCGAATGCACTGTAGATTTTCAGATCATAGAGAAAGAGAGCGAAGCCTATGAAGACGCCCTACTCTTTTTTCATGTAGATGCGGACAAGGTCACACAACTTTTGCTTTTAAACATACAAACACTAAAGAGTAACTGATCTGATCGAATTAGAGAAAAGACCGTCTCTCTATAGCGCTTACTTTCCGCGCATCTCTTGTTGATGTGCGGCAAACTCCTCTTTGCTTAAAAAACCGTCGCCGTTGGTATCCATCTCTTCAAAACTTGGTGCATTCGCTGCATTTCTTAGCATCCTGCCTTCATCTGCCATCTTCTGATGTCGTTTTTGCCGACCTTCTTCATGCTCCACTTTTGTTATCTTTCCGTCACCATTCGTATCGAAATAAGAAAAAGAAGGTGCATTAAAACCTTGTCCTGCAGCGATCAGACCACTGACCAGTAAGAGTGATGTCCATACATATTTCATCTTGTATCCTTGTAATTGAGCTGATATTATTATATAACAATAAAATCACATATTCATTATATTTTCATCCGGTATGAGAAAACGTCTGTATAGATCCTATAGGCAGTTCATAAAAGCAGTCCCATTTTATAGTTTTTATATCAGAAAGGCTCCATGGATTAAAAGAGAGATCAGGATAGACAAGAGAAGGGATACTTTGGATTGGGGTGGAGGAAAGAAAATCAATTTTTCAGTTCTTACAAAGGAGCTAGATACGAAACAACATTGTAAAGCAGCGCCAATATATGAAGCTACTCAGCTGAATCAGACGAGCGCTTCATCTGACATTACGGTATCGGAACTAAAAACTAGTATTGTCGATGGGCATATTGTTCATGCCGTTAGAGATTGCATAGACCAAAATGTCAAAGAGCTGTTGAATATGTATCTCCGGGGTCGGGCACTCTTCGGTATTGGCCACACTGAGATAGATCTTCTCGGAAAAGAACTTCATCTCAAACTTGCTTAAGAGATTTGAGGCTGCCTTGATCCCTTGGGCATGATCTGTAAAAGGAAAGGCTATGCAGCATATCTTTTTATCCAGCATAATAAATATATCCGTCTCACGGATCATATCAGAAAACTTTTGCATGTCTATGTCCGAAAGGGTCGCGCCAATAGCAAGACTGAAGTTTACTTTGTAACGTTCACACTCATATATCTGATCTTTTAGCGCGTCGAGGATGGTTTGTCCGTATTTATGACGATTTAAACGAATATCTTCTAATAACTTATTTTCCATTACTACTCTTTTTGCTTTTATACCTGTCCTTGTATGTGCCGGTTTAGCCGATAAACACTACAAGAAATAGGCATTATACTATCACATATTAAACAGACTTATACAATTTTAGCAATTACTGTTCTCATAAGGTTTTAATAACATGCGATTTTGCCCATTACACTTTAATAAGGGGCAGCACCCACTCACCTTTTTATAAAATAAGGTCTGCCTACAAAATAGAGTACGAATCCCCACAAAATGACACTGCTGGAGATAGCGACTATGCCGACTTCTTCATGCACATGGACCAGGGATCTTGGATCAATATCTGAGATCGTAAACATATAGTCAAGACCCAAGCCAAAAAGTATGCTTCCTACGATGATACTTCCAAGATAGATATAGAGTGAACGTGTCCCCAGCATCTTTTTCACAACGCCTATCGTGACTGTATTGGTTGCAGGCCCTGCCGATAAAAAGACAAAAGCCGCGCCGGCACTGACACCGGAGAGCATCAAGGCCGCTGCAATAGGAAGTGAAGCCGTCGCACAGACATACATCGGTATAGCGATAGCGATCACGATCAGGTAAGAGAGCCATGCATACTCGATCAAGATGTCACTCAGGTTTTGGGGAATGGCTACGGTGATAAGCGCACCGATAAGAAGACCCCACAGCAGAGGCTTTGCGATATCTCCAAGTAAAGTCACAAAGGCATAACGAAGTGCTTTTTTCATTGAGAACCTCCTCTTCTCATCACAAGAAGATGAAGAAGAACAGCAGCTTGAAGTCTCCATAGCGGCTGTTGGCATAAAAGAAGAAGAAATGACAGGTCCGGGATTCTTCACGGCTGAAAAAGCAGGAGCAGGCTTCTCTTCTTCTTTATCCAAAAGATTGGTCAATATTCCTGCTGCGATGGCAATGATCATAGATGTCAATGCCCGGTAGAGGGTGAAAGCCCATCCGAACATCCCATACGTGGCCAAGATAGAATCTACACCGGTGATCGGTGTGGAAATAAGAAAAGAGAGTGTTGCCCCTTTTGAGGCTCCGCTTTTTTTGATACTGGTTGCAAGGGGAATGACACCGCATGAACATACGGGCAAGGGAATACCAAAGACCGTTGACTTAATGACAGAAGAGACATTCTCTTTCCCCAGGTGCTTGGTGACGAGTGTATCGGGGACCAGTTCATGCAAGATACCTGCAAACACGAGACCGAAAAGGATATAAGGGGCCATAGCATTGCTAAGCTCGACCAGGGCATCCATAAATTCTACAAAATATTCCATCTTCCCTACTTTCAATAATGATTACGGACTATGCTGTCTTTTTGCTTTCATCTTAGTTAAGTTTTTCTTCTTGCTTTGCTGATTAACTTACAGAATGAACACCTGACCGTTTCTTTTTACTTGGCACCGCACTTTCCTGCGCCGCACTTTCCGTCACCGCACTTCATCTCGCGGACTTCTTCCGTCACATTTTGTTCATGCAGACCGTTTTCGTCTTCGTAACTTACCGGTGTAAAGCCTTTCATCTCTATAGCATCCATGATCGTCTTGATATCGGTCTGCGTCTTATCATACTCGACCTCGACTTTTTGTTCGTCGCTTTTCGCTTTTATCTTGGCTACGCCTTTGTCTTGAGCAATCTTTTCAATGGCCACTTCACAGTGTCCACAAGTCATCCCTTTCATGTTAATCGTCGATTTTATGACGTTTGCAGGGTCTATCGGACGCGGTTGATCAGCTGTATCAGACTGTATGGAAAAAAATATCGCACTGGCAACGACGATCGTCACAAGCATGATTCCTAAAACTTTGATGTTCATAATATTCCTTTGTTAACGTGCGACATTCTAATATAAAGAGACTAGGTTTTAGCTAAAATACCGCATGGAAAAAACAATACTTATCACAGGATGTTCTAGCGGAATCGGCTATGACACCGCACACTACCTGCATCAAAACGGTTACCGGGTCTTCGCTTCGGCGCGTAAAGTTAAAGAT
This sequence comes from Sulfurimonadaceae bacterium, assembly GCA_041562275.1. Taxonomy (GTDB): domain Bacteria; phylum Campylobacterota; class Campylobacteria; order Campylobacterales; family Sulfurimonadaceae. The sequence goes on from JBFEYG010000125.1 coordinate 6,248, forward strand.
GTCCAACGTCTTAAAGACGAAGGTCTTGACACTTACCTTTTGGATGTCACAAAACCCGAGACGATCACACGGACCCTTCACGAAATCTTAGCACAGACGGACGGAAAGCTCTATGCCGTTTTCAACAATGCCGGATACGGCCAACCGGGAGCCGTCGAAGACATTCCCACAGAGGTCATGAAAGAGCAGTTCGAGACCAATTTCTTCGGTCTGCACGAGATGACCCGACAGGTCCTGCCTGTCATGAGGGCTCAGGGCTATGGCCGTATCATACAGCACTCTTCGGTATTGGGTCTGATCGCACTTCGTTTCAGAGGGGCCTATAATGCTTCTAAATATGCCATCGAAGGGCTGTGCGACACCCTTCGCCTTGAACTGGACAAAGAAGATATCCATATCATCACCATCAACACCGGTCCGGTGCATTCCGACTTCAGAAAGAACGCAACAAAAAAGTATTATGAGCATATCGCCGGCAAACCGACCGTCTTTGAAGAGGCCTATAAAAAAGAGCTTCTCCCTTATGAGGGAAAAAAGAAAAAAGACCCCTTCACACGGACATCCGATGTCGTTATCGCCAACATCATAAAAGCACTCGAAGCAGACAGACCGCGCCCGCGCTATTTCAACACCTTAGCCACCCACCTGCTTGGCGGGCTGAAACGTCTTCTGCCTACGGCTTTGCTCGACAAGATCCTGCTCAAAGTCTAACTGACAGATTTGTGTCTGAGCCAAGAAGGTTCCTGCACTGCTTTATCAACGGATCAGAGCGATCCCAAAACGGTTTGCCTGTGAGATCTGCCTGATCTGCTTCAACTCATCTTCACTCAAGGAGCTGTTGTATACGCCCTGTACCATCCTTAACATGTGATCATAAGAACCGAAAAGAATAGGGTCGTTCATAAGGGCTTTTCGCGAAATATACTCATAGACCTTTTGTATAAATTCTGTGTCAAAAAAATGCTGTAGATTGTGCATATACAAACTTGCTTTCTCACTCTCTAGACCAAATACCTCTTTTGCACGAATAAATGATATCTCAGGTTCTAATCCTTTGGCCTGAAGTAACTCAGCTACCTTTTCAATGGCAAAACTTGATGCAAAACGGACGTATGTCGTTGAGTTGTTTAAAAAAGCGAATTCGTTATAGAACATAGTGGACCTTTATTCGAGCGACAAGGTGTTTACCTCTTGTCCCCCAATGAGTTTTGAACCGATCCATTCTAAAAAGTTGGTGTGTAGAAATTGTGGGAAAGCAAAAAGGTCTAGTGCTGTGGACTCAGATCTCTGTTCGCCAGAT
>JBFEYG010000126.1:0-7525 GCA_041562275.1 Sulfurimonadaceae bacterium
CATCTATCTTTGCCGAGCTGTTTTGAAGAGACTCGATAGAGTGGTTGCTCATGATGATATCACCGCCGTTTGAACGGTCAAAGAGTATGATCGGTACCAAAGAAGGCATCGCATCTTTTAAGACAGAATGTTCATATTGGGTACCGCTGTAGGCATCCGAATTGCCTGATTTGTACAGATACATGTTCTCGCTCAAAGAGACGACATTGATCAATTTTACATTGATGGTATCAAGCCATCCTTTTTCTTTGGCATAAAACAGAGGGGTATAGCCTATCCATGTCGTAGCAGATATTTTGATGGGGTCCTGTGACGGAGTGGAACAGGCGCTTAAGAAGAGCAAGAGAGAGAAAAATAGACTGTAAGTGTACTTCACAAGGACCTTCCGTACTAAGCAATTCATATATACTAATAGATACTTGCTTAAAAGTACTTGTTTTAGATGGATTGTGTTGTTTTTTGGTTTTTATGTTTTGTGACAATCAGAGCGAAAACCGGGTGGGTCTAAACTATTTTTTCATAGGTTTTAGATCAAAGGAGAAAATAGAACCTTCACCCTCTTTGCTGTCTATGTTCAGATCTGAACCGTGCAGTCTCAAGACATAGGTCACGATAGCAAGACCCAGACCCATCGAGTTGTCCCAGGTGTTCTTTTGTACGCGGTAAAACTTGGATGTGATCTTGTCAAGCTCTTTTTCTGCGATACCCATTCCCTTGTCGATCACCATAAGTTTGTTGTCTATGATGGAAACGGTAACGTCTTCTTGAGAGTACTTCATCGCGTTATCGATGAGGTTGATGATGACGGTCTCGATCATGGTCCTGTCTGCCGTGATCGCATAGGACTCTCCCGAGAAGGAGATAGCTCTGTCTTTGTACTTTTTGCCCAGGTTCATGATGACGTCCTGGACCAGTTCGGCAAGATCAAAGGTGCTTGGCTTGGTCTTAAGATCATTGTTCTCGAGTTTGACAGACAGTGCGATCCGATCGAGCATCGAAGAGATCTTTTTGCCGTTTTGCATGATCTTTTCCAAAAAGCGCTGACGTATCTTTGTGTCGGCATTGGGATCATCCAAGAGTGTCTCGGCGTAGCCTTGTATGGAGGCGATAGGGTTTTTGAACTCATGCGAGATGGCAGAGAGGACATCATTTCTCTGTTTGTTGATAAGCCGCAGACGCGCGGTGTATTTCCGTTTTTGTTTGTCTCTGTTATTGAGCTTTTTTGCCAGGTTCTTAAGCGTCAGGGCGATATACAAGAATTCGGAGAAGTATTCAGGTTTGACGATAGCCTTGTAGTTCTTGTCAGAGACTTCACGCAGATACTCCGTGATCTGAAAAAGATCATGACGGATCTTCTTGCTGATCTTCAAAGCGATCAGAAGACCGATGACAACAAAGACAGTAAAGACAATGGCAAGCCGGTACCAGAGGGCATAAAAGTCCTCCATAAGTTTTTCAAGGGGGACAGACAGACGCAAGATGACGGGGCTTCCCTGATAGGTGACCTTTTTGGCGACATAGATAAAATCGATGCCGATGGTATTGGAATAGCGGATTATGGATCCGTACTCCTGGGTCGACGCTTCCATGACTTCCGCGCGGCCTCCGTGGTTGTCCATGACAGTCTTATCTTCATTGGATTCGGCTATTACGACACCGTTGTCATCGATCATCGTCACGCGCAGATGGATCTTTTCATGGATATCGGCAGCAAACTTGTCGAGGTCTTTCGTATGGGGAAGCTGCATCTCAAGAAGGGATATCTGCTCTTTTAGGTAGCGTGTATGCTCATTGACCGCAGTGTTTTTGATGCTGAGATAAGCGACCAGCGAAGAGAGCAGAAGCGTACCGATGAAGATACCTAAAAAGTTTAGAAAAAAGATATGATGCAGTTTTAGCACAGAGTGTAGCCTACGCCGCGGACGGTCTTGATGTAGTCCTTGTCTTTGTTGGGATCGATCTTCTCTTTGAGACGGTTGATAGCGACATTGACGGTCTTGTCTTGATAGACATCATCCCCGCCCCAGACATGCTCCAGTAAAAAATCCCTGTCAAGCACCACGTTCTGGTTCTTGATTAGCGTGGCCAGAAGGTCAAATTCGAGTTTTGTCAGCTCCACGGAAAGGTCTCCGGCCTTCACCTGACGGCTTTGCGGGTTCATCAGGATGTCACGGTAGGAGATGTTTTCACTGCTGAAGCTGGGCTTGGTACGTTTAAGCACGGCTTTGACACGCAATGCCACTTCTTTCGGACTGAAGGGTTTGGTGATGTAATCGTCCGCCCCGCGCTCAAACCCCTCTTCGATATCGCTCTCTTTGTTTTTGGCCGAGAGGTATATAACAGGAGTCTGGACACCTTTGCGGCGCAGTTCGGCGACAAACTCGCTTCCTTCTGCACCGGGAAGGTTCCTGTCCATCAGCAGAAGGTCGATGTTCTCCTCTTCGAGGGCCTGGGCGACATTCTTGGTATTGAGAAAGCCTATGGTCTCATAACCCTCTTTTTGAAGGTTATACTCCAAAAGCTCTAATATATCTTCTTCGTCTTCGACGATCACTATCTGTGCTTTGGACATCTTCTTCCTTTTGGAACGTTCGCGACTTAGTAGCTCTGGATCTCCCCACCCTCTTTGGAGTAGAGCATCAGTTTGGCGATGTTGATCGCATGATCAGAGGCACGTTCAAGTTTACGCAGGGTACCGAGTACTCTGACGTATTCGATAGAAAGATCCCCTTCTATGATGATGCGGGAAAGTATCTCTTTTTCCAGGATAGAATGCAGGTCGTCACACTTGCTCTCTTCGACCATGACCGAACGGTAGAGGTCTTCATAATCACACTCATCGTGATTGGAAAAACACTCCGCGATGTATTCAAGTGCATTGATAGAACTGGTGTGCAGTTTGATGATGATATCGTCAAGACTGTGAAGGTTACATTCGCCCTCGCAATGTTCTTTCATGCGGCGTGCATATTTTTTTGCACCTTCACCGATACGGATAAGCTCATTGGTCATCTTCATATATGAGATCAACAGACGGAGTTCATTGGCTTCAGGGCCAAAGAGCGCAAATGTCTTTACGATCTCATTATCGATAGCATTGGCTTCTGACTGGATGGTCTTTAGCGTTCCTTTGACCGCATCAAATTGATCGACATTGTGCTCTTTATAGGCGGCCAAAGCCTGATTATGGGCTTGTACTACTTCGGATATTAGCCTGGATAGCATCTTCTGTATCTCATTGATCTTGTTTTCATAGCGTGGAAGCATTATGTTCCTTTAATTTAATTGGATTATGTATCTTAAATATATGCAGATATCTTGTGCTAAATACATAATATATAGATTGATGGCGAAATCTTATTGCAATATTATAACAAGAAGATTACATAAACATATATTTTTGTAACCTAATGGTTATCAAAGGGGTTTATACTTTCATCACTTTAAATTTCACAAGGACTCAAATATGACAAAAATCGCAAAAGGTTTATTGATTGCTGCAGTAGCAACATCAAGCATGATGGCTGCTAAGATCAGTGGAGCGGGAGCATCTTTTCCGGCACCTTTATATTATGACTGGGCTTACCAGTATCAAAAAGAGACAAAAAACCGTGTGAACTACCAGTCGATTGGTTCAGGCGGAGGGATCAAGCAGATCTCCAAGCGTGTTGTCGACTTCGGTGCATCAGACAAGCCACTGAAGACTAAAGATCTGAAAAAAGACAAATTGCTTCAGTTCCCTGCGGTAATCGGTTCTATCGTCGTTGCCCTAAACGTACCGGGTGTCAAAGACGAGCAGCTTAAACTGACTAACTCTGTTGTCGCAGACATCTTTGCAGGCAAGATCACAAAATGGAATGACGCAGCTATCACTGCTAATAACGCAGGTGTAAACCTTCCAGATGAGAAGATCATCGTATGTCACCGTTCTGACGGATCAGGTACGACGTATAACTTTACATACTACCTTTCTGAGTCAAATGCCAACTGGAAAAACAACTACGGTACAGGTAAAGCGATCGACTGGGCAACAGGTATCGGCGGAAAAGGTAACGAGGGTGTTGCATCGTTGATCAAGCAGACGCCATTCTCAATCGGTTATATCGAAAACGCTTACAAAGAGAAGAACGACCTTGCAGCAGCGACACTTCAGACAAAAAGCGGAAAATGGGTGGTTGCGAACGAAGCAAACTTCAAAGCAGCGGCAAAATACGCTTCATGGACAAAAGAAGACAACTTCTACGCAATGTTGGCACTGCAGCCGGGTGACACATCGTATCCGATCGTAGCAGCAACATTCATCCTTCTTCCGGTTGAAAAAGCAAAGACGAACAAAGACGTAGTCGCGTTCTATGACAATGCTTTCAAAACAGGTGACGAAGCAGCCAAGAAACTTGGATACGTGCCTCTTCCGGAAGAGACTAAAAACCTTATCCGTGCTTACTGGGCTGACAACGGTCTATAAGCATACAAAAGAAGCCTAGCCTAGCTTCTTTGCCTAACCTGCTGAGGGCGTTAAACATAAAGCGGACATTCATTCTTCTTAACCCCTTTCTCCTAAGGGGGTTTTTTAATTTAACTTCAACCCCACATCTTGTACTATTCTTTAAATACCAACACTAAAGAGAACAGATGAATCAAGAAGAACTCCTCAATATTTACCTCGAAAAATTAAGACAACTCGCCTTAGAACGTCTGCATGAAAAGAACACAACCGCTATAGCAGCACTGAGAGAGGCCTTTAACATCGTTGAAGGCGAGATGAAAGGGTACTGATAAAAATCCCTAAAAGAAACACTTTCAGTGTTCAAATCACTAAAGCATTATAAGCCAACTCTTTACACGACAAGGAGCACAGATGAAGATAGAGATACTCAGATCAGACATAACACAGCTGGAAGTCGATGCCATCGTCAATGCGGCAAACACTTCGCTTCTTGGCGGAGGCGGTGTGGACGGAGCCATTCACAGGGCAGCGGGGGAAAAGCTTCTTGAGGAGTGCCGTACGCTTAATGGCTGCGAGACTGGTTTTGCCAAACTAACACAGGGTTATGATCTGCCGGCGAAGTATGTCATCCATGCGGTAGGACCTGTGTGGCATGGGGGGACTCAGGGCGAAGAGGCGCTGTTAGCCTCGTGTTATACACAGAGTATCAAGATAGCCGACGCCCACAAGCTGCGCTCCATCGCTTTTCCCGCCATTAGCTGCGGTGTCTACCGTTTTCCCATAGACAGGGCCTCTGCTATAGCCGTCAGAGCGGTGCTGTGCGCTGTAAAGGAAACAAGCGTGGAGCATGTCATCTTCTCCTGTCACAGCGAAGAGGTTGAGCATGCTTTGAAGGAGAGTCTTGCAGAGTTTGATGAAGAAGCTTCCTGTTAACAAAATATTAACGTTTCTTGCACTATCATGAGTTAAACAGAAGGAGTGCGCATGAGATGGAATATCTTGCTTTTATCCATTGTCCTGTTTTCAGGCTGTGACAGTATAGGAGTGAGCGGTTCATACCCCTCCATCTATACGGAAAAGAGCCCTGAGTGTGGATGTGACGGTGTGATGTATAAGATAACCAATCCCAACCAGACTGCGCAAAAAGTGACGGTTGTGCGTGTCAGGCAGAGCGGAACCGCACCGAAACGGCGTGACGACCTTCAGATAACCCTGCAGCCAAAAATCGAAAAACGGCTTGGCTGCTCCGAGATCAACCTCTATATTTCCAAGCGGTCTCCCTACTGCGATACGCAGCAGAGCTTTTATGTCAAAAAGTACAGAGAACTCCAAGAAAAGAGGTAGTGTCTTAACGCTTACTATCTCCTTTATACGATACACACCTTTCACGTTTCACTTGTTATACTTTAAGGCCGTCAAGGAGAGAGGGTGAGGATTATGCTTTTGTTATTGAATCCGGCAAGGGTGTTCACTGAAGAGTTTATACCCAAATAGTATCTGTGGTTTCCTCGCTGGTTAGGCTATGCTTTGGAAATTATCGGATTGAGACACCTTCTCTTTCTGAAGTATTATTTTTCTATGTTCAAAATATGAAAAAACGACAGGGATGATGAACAAGGTCACAAGCTCGACCAACATACCTCCCAAGGTCGGGATAGCCATGGGTTTCATCACTTCACTTCCCGTACCTGTCGCCCACATAATAGGCAGTAGCGCGGCAACTGTTGTCACGGTTGTCATGATCAATGGTCTGATCCTTCTTGAGCCTGCTTCGATGATGCTTTGCTTCAAGCCATCCCAATCTGTCGGTGCGTTCTTTTTGATACCCTGCTGAAGGAAGGTGATCATCAGAACACCATCATCGACGGCGATACCAAAAAGGGCTATAAATCCGACCCAAACAGCGACTGAGGTATTAAATCCCCCGATCCATAAGAGAATGATACCTCCTGCAAACGCAATGGGAACAGCACTGAATATGATGGCTGCATTGCGTAAGTTCTTGATCCCCAGATAGATAAGCACAAGGTTTATAAAGAGCGCTAAAGGAACGAGGATCATCAGTCTATTGTTCGATCTGACCTGGCTCTCATATTGTCCAGCCCAAACGATGGAATATCCATTGGGGATTTCGACGTTTTGTTCTATGTGCCGCTTTGCTTCTTCGACAAAACCGATCAGATCGCGGTCTCTTACATTTAACAATACGAGAGACCGAAGCATCCCGTTTTCAGACTGGATGACAGCAGGTCCCGTCACGACTTGAATGTCTGCAAGCTGGGAAAGGGGTATGTGTTGTCCCAGCGGACTTGGGACAAGTACCTTTTTGAGTTCATCGATGCGGTCTCTGAGTTCTTTTTTGTAGCGGACCCGAATAGGGTAGCGTTTTCTTCCTTCATAGAACTGTCCGATGGTCATGCCGCCCACGGCTGTTTGAAGGGTCTTGTTTATCGTACCGGTATTGATACCATAGCGGCTTGCAGCTATGCGGTCTATGTCAAACTCTATATAAGGCTTACCGGTGATCTGTTCAGCATAGACACCGTAGGCCCCCTCGACGTTTGCAACTTCTTTTCCTATTTCGGCAGCTAGTTTTTCAAGGGTTTTGAGGTCATCTCCAAAGACTTTGATACCGACTTGGGTCTTGATCCCTGTGGATATCATGGCGATCCTGTTTTCTATAGGAAACAACCATGCATTGACCAGTCCGGGTACTTGCAGCTTGCCATCAAGTTCATTCATGATGTCATAGATGCTGGTACCCTTCGGCCACTCTTCCTGGGGGATAAGTTTGACGACGGTCTCAAACATTGCAATAGGTGCAGGGTCTATGGCCGTGTTAGCTCTTCCGAGTTTTCCGATCGCATTGGCGACAAGAGGATGTTCTTGCAGCTTTTTGTCGGTATAGGCTAAGAGCTCACGTGCCTTGGTCATACTGACATCAGGTGTCGTTACGGGCATATAGAGGATCTCTCCCTCGTTTAATGAGGGCATAAACTCTTTGCCCAGTTTACTAAAGGCAAAGACTCCAAGGATCAAGATCACAGCTGGCAGGATCAAAAAGGTCTTTCTATGTTC
>JBFEYG010000127.1:0-7402 GCA_041562275.1 Sulfurimonadaceae bacterium
GATCGTCAGCGAGATCAAGATCAAAGAGTTGGAGGCTGCTCCATTACATCTGTATACCGAGCACAAGCTACCTGCGGCGAGAATTCAAAACGAAGTGATCTTTGAAACCCTGCAGAAACAGTACCAACAGCAGATCAAGATACGACAACTCTCCAAAGAGATACTTGATCTTAAACTTGCCAAAAACGAATATATAAGCCTCTATGACCTTCAGCCAAAGAAACTGACTGTTAAACTCAGCCTTGACTCCTTGAAGAAGTCCTCTGCGATCACAGGAGCTTTAAAGAAAAAAGGCTTGCTCCCAAAAGAACAGTATAGAAACGGCATCTTGACCCTGGAGTTTGAACTATGAAACAGATCAATCCTCTTTATATCATCCTGCTGCTTGTCGTTATCCTCTTTGTCGTGCTTTTCAAACTCATGCAGACCAAGGCAGAACTGCATGAAGTGCATAACAGTTTTTACGAGAACAAGGAGATGGTCCATGATATCGTCAACCTTCGCCAAAGCTGGGATAACCAAAAAGCTACAAAAAACACACTCACACGGATTCTAAAATCCTCACAGCTTCGTAACGTAGGAGTCGTACAGAGAGTCAAACGTGACCAGATCGAACTGCACAGCAGCTCCTTGGATGCAAAGTCCGCAAGCTATCTGATCAACCGGCTCTTAAACGAACCCTTTGTGATCAAATCGATGAAGATCCGCCGTATTAGCAAGGAACACGCAAGCCTTGATGTGGAGATACGCCTATGAGACTAAGAGCCATGATCGGATATGCAGTGCTGACTCTGCTGGCGGTACTTTATTTTCTTCCAAAGACAAACCTTTATTACAAACTAGAGCATGCACTTCAGCCTCAAGGTATCATCGTCCACAATGAGCATATCAATGACAAACGGTTCTGGCTGGAGATCCTGGATGCCGAACTGTATCTGCAAAAGATCGAAAGTCTGCGTATAAACAGATCAACGATCATGCTCTTTGGCATCTACAACAAGATCAATCTAGAGGAGATCACTCTGGCAGCTACTCCGGCACAGTTCGTACCCAAAGACATCCAATTAGCACAGTTCCGTTACGGCTTGCATGATCCGCTTAATATCAATGCTACCGTATTGGGTGACTTCGGCAAGGCCGAGATCAAACTCAACCTCTATGAAAGACGGATTACAGCCGATGTCGAGGCATCCAAACTCATGAAATCAGAATTTTCGGCAACACTTAAAAATCTGACCCGTGATAAAAAAGGAGGATATCATTATGAATATCGCTTCTAAGGTCTGGACCGTCGCCGTACTGACACGCCTGATCGTGATCATCATCATCGCAAAGGTATTAAGCCTCTTGCTTTTGTGGGCATTGCCTAACGAAGGGGTTGATTTTTACGAGCAAAAGAGGATGCTGCCTGCGTATCATCCCTATACAGTAGGAGCGATCATCGAACCGCCCATCATCGTAAAAGGTGCCACAGACAATCCCCAATACCTTGATGCCGGTATGAACACCATGATACTCAAAGGGCTCTATAGAAAAAAAGAGTCCGGGTATATCATCCTTGCCATGAAGGCAAAGCCTAAAGAGACAGAGATCCTCGGCATAGGAGAGAGCTATAGCGGGTACAAGCTCGTGCAGATCAAGCCTTCGAGTGCCATCTTTGAAAGAGGTTCACTCCGCTACACCCTTGAGCTGCTTACGGATGATCTGAAGGCTTTACGCCAAAAACATGCGCCTTTTATCGAAGGCGAACCTTACCAGATGTCGCGTGTAGAGATACAGGAGTACGCCAAAAACTTTGGACAGATACTTCAAGACATCAATATCATAGAAGTAAAGAACAGAGGAAAACTCAAAGGTTTCAAGATCACCCGTCTGCGCGAAAACACGCCTTTTTCGTATCTGGGTCTTCAAAAAGGAGATATCATCATCAAGGTCAATAACGAACCGTTAAAATCCTACGCGGATGCATTGAACATCTATCAAAATATAGACAATATCAAAGAGATAGAACTTATCGTCCTGCGGGACAACAAAGAGAAGGAGTTACGCTATGAGATTCATTAAACTATTATGGGTAGGCCTGTTGATAACGACTTGTGTGCTTATGGCCAGAGAACAAGTCGACATCAACTTCTCCAAACTTCAGATCACCGACTTTGTCAAACTGATCGGAAAGATCAGTGACAAGAACATCCTGATCCATCACAAGATAAACGGCACGGTGGACCTTCTTACCTCTGCGCCTATCTATGATGATGAAGTCATGGGTATCCTGATCTCAGTGCTTAACTCCAAGGGGTTCACCTTGATCGAGAACGGCTCCTTGTATGAAGTCGTCCGCTCATCCGAAGCGACCAAACACAACCTAAAAGTCGTCAAACCGGGAAGAAAGGCGACAGGCTCGATGATGGTGACCCAGGCCGTCACTATCAAGGGTGAAAATGTAGACGTCATCACGGCAAAGGTGCGTTACCTTATATCCAAGACAGCGAAGTTGATGACGCTGCCCGGTACAAACACACTTCTTATCACCGACTACCCTTCCAATATCGAGACGATCAAACATGTCATCTCCGATCTTCTCCAAGACCACAAGATGGCTATGAAAGTCGTGCAGGTCAAGCACGCCGAGGTCAAGGAGTTCCACGCACAGATCGATGAGATCAGCAAAAACTATTTTGACCAGAAAATAGAGAATGAAAAAGTGACCGTCTTGCTCAATGCCAATATCAACTCCCTTGTCCTTATCGGAAGACAGAAGAACATCAACGAACTGCTTATTATGATCCAGAGCCTTGATAAAGAGCAGGACCTGAACGAAGTCGTGCAGATCTTCAACCTCAAAAACTCCGATGCAAAGAACGTCAAGACATCGCTTGATGAGATCATCTCCACACAGACCTTTTCGGACCCAAGTCTTAAACCGAACATCTCGCTCAGCGAGGAGATCAACTCTATTATCGTCGTCGGTGATCCCAACGTCGTCAGAAGTATGATAAAGATCATAGAAGAACTCGACAGAGAGAAATATCAGGTCTATGTGCAGGCGCGTATCGTTGAGATCAACAACCGAACGTCCGAAGATATAGGGTTCAGATACGGTATGGAAGGAGGAATGGCGACCACCTCAGCTCTGTATACCTTTTCCGGAAACTTCGGAGGATCATCCCTGCCGCTGAGTGATCAGTTCTCCAGTAAACTGATCAACACTATAGGCAATGTGGAGCAGTATCTTATCCTAGGTGCCACCCTTGACTTCCTGCAAAGCAAGGGCGCTTCCAAAACGATCTCGAACCCTTCCATCTTGTGTGTCAACAACAAAGAATCATCGATCTATGTCGGTAAGACGCTCTCTATCGCAACGGGCTCTATCAATGCGACGACAGGTTCGACGACAAACAGTTTCAAGCGTGACGATATCGGTCTGAGCCTGAAGATCAAACCGCGTGTCTCAAGCAAGGACAAGGTCACACTTGCTGCCGAGACGATCTTGGAAAACGTGATCGGTGTGGATGACAATAATCAGCCCATCACGACGAAACAGACCGTTACAACCGAATCTATACTTCGCCATGGCGAGAGCATCGTCATCGGAGGTCTGGTCAAGACCTATACCCAAGAGATAGAGACGAAAGTCCCTCTTCTTGGCGACATCCCGATTTTGGGCTGGTTTTTCACCTATACGAATGAAGAAGAGCAGCAAGACAACCTTCTCGTACTGCTGACACCTTATGTCATCGACAAGAGCGAGAAACTTTCCGTCTTGCAGCAACAGCTTGGCGAACTTGGACGTCTACAGCAAGAATATAACAAAGAGGTCTTCCCTCTTGTTGAAAAGAAGGCAAAAGAATGATAACCGAAGAGAGTCTACATCTAAGCGATCTTGAACCTTACGAACCCGAAGGAATCGATATCAGGCTGAGTGTGCATGATTATCTCCTTTTTACAAAGATAGAGGGCGAAGTGACAGCTGTGATGACTAAGGCTTACCTGGTCGAAGCAAGCAACTTTTACAACAAGATGGATCTGGATATACCCTTAAAGCTCTTGGACGAAAATTCATTTGACAGGCTTTACAACCGTTTCCTGGAACTTCGCACCGACAAAGAGATCGCCTCGATGAAAGAACAGGAGCAGACACAGAACACAGCAGAAAATGAAGAGGAGCTCTCTTTGACAGAGTTCTTAAGGACATCCTCTGATATCCTTACCTCCGAAGAGTCTGCACCGATCATCAAGTTCGTCAATGCCCTTTTTTATCAGGCACTCAAGCAAAAAGCATCTGATATCCACATACAAGTACACGAAAAAGGCGGAAAGGTCCGTTTTCGCATCGACGGTATCCTGACCAAGAATGCAGACCTGGATGAGAAGGTGATCAACCTTATCGTCAGCCGTATCAAGGTCATCTCAAACCTGGATATATCCGAACAGCGTATCCCTCAAGACGGCCGGACACAGGTCAAGATAGCCGGTAAAGTCCTTGATGTCAGGGTCTCCGTCCTGCCTACCTTTTACGGGGAGCGGGTCGTTATGCGTCTGTTGATGCAGAGTGAACAGGTCCCGCTCATCACCGAACTTGGTTTTGCAGAGAGCCTGACCGCAGCCATGCAAAAACTGCTGCATAATCCACACGGGATCATTCTTGTCACCGGTCCTACCGGGAGCGGAAAGACGACATCCCTATACTCCTTTTTAAGAGAGGTGGAGACACCCGATATCAACCTTATGACTGTCGAAGACCCTGTTGAATACAAATCTGAGAGTATCTCGCAGATCCAGGTCAATGAAAAAGTCGGACTGACTTTCGCTTCTGCGCTGCGTTCGATACTCAGACAAGATCCCGACATCATCATGATCGGAGAGATTCGTGACGAAGAGACGGCAGATATCGCGATCCGAGCTGCTTTGACCGGACACCTTGTCTTCTCAACCTTGCATACCAACTCCGCTATCGCTACCATCGCCCGATTGAAAGACATGGGCATAGAACCCTTCCTGATCTCCTCTTCGCTCTTAGGCATTCTCTCCCAGCGTCTGGTGCGAAAACTCTGTCCTGCATGCAAGAAAGAAGACAACATCGCAGAAAACTTTGCCAGGGATTATGATCTACCTCAAGGCCATGCGATCTACAAGGCATCCGGATGCCGCGCATGCAACTTCACCGGATATCATGGGCGTCAGTCTGTCGGCGAACTCTTGGTCATGGATGACACGATCAAAGACCTTCTCAAACAGACTGATGATGAACGTATCATCAAAGAGCATCTGCATCAAACAGACTTCATCACGATCGATGACCAGCTTAAAACCCTGTTGCTCAAAGGAGAGACCTCATTGGACGAAGCAGTCAGGATCGGTTTGCGGCATGCGTAGAGGATTTACACTGATCGAGGTCATGGTCGCCGTTATGATCATTTCGCTTGTCATCGGTGTACTCCTTCAACTTTTTTCAAACAACACGCGTCTGTTCAGTTCCATGCGCGGCCACTCTGAACTTTGTATGCGTTCTTCCCTGCTTATCGGCAACATCGCCTACGGATATGAAAACGATAAAGTCACTCTGGATGAACTTGTCAAGGAATTTGAAATCAATGACGAACTTCGCCAAAAACTGAAAAAGCACAAAGCCAAGATCACCTATACTCCGGTCAAAGAGCTTGATACTCGAAAAAAAGAGATAGAAGATATCATAGAACCTTACATGAATGACAATGACGAGGGACTCAAAGAGCGTGTCATGGAGATCGGACGCAGCTCTTTTGAGATGGATGAGTTCCAGACAGCCTATCTTCGGTTGAAAATGCAATGAAAAAAGCTTTTACCCTTCTAGAGATGCTTATCGCCGTCGGCCTGCTCTCCGTTATCACGCTCTTCTTATATCAGACCTATGCATCCCTGCAGCATTCAAACCGTTTTTACGGGGAGGAACTCTCTGAAGCCTCACGTGAACAGAAACTGCGCAAGACGATCTATCTGGACCTGAGTCTTTCTATGCCGGACTCGATCAATCTGATCAACATCGACAAGAACACCGATGTGCTAATCATGCAGAGTTCACACTCTGTACATCGCCGTATCATGCCCTATATAGCCTATCTTGTGAGAGATGACCACCTTATGCGTATCGAGTCGTCCGAGAAGCTTTTTTACCCTTTAAGCGGTGAAGAAGAGATGGTGATCGATGATCTGGATGAAGTGAAGATCTTCCGCGTCTTTCAAAAAGAGAACTCTTTTTTAATTCACCTTGAAGAAGCAGACAAGAAGATGATCCTTTTCAGGACCAACCAACTCAATGATGTGGTTGATTTTTAAAAGAAAGACTATATTAGAGAAAGTATCACCGAAGTGATACTTAGAAGCCGATCATAGCATAGACTATGTACATGTTTGAATCTGATAAAGCGTGGTTTTGTCCACTTTGAATATTCTCGTCTATTCGATAATCACTATAGGTGTATTCAAAGGCAAAACGGACGTTCTGTCTAAAGCTGTAATCAACACCCAACGAGTATTCATCTCTGTCCGTTTTATCGACAAGTTTTGCGGCAGAAGCTGCTGCCGTATATCTGTAATCATACTCATCATCGTAATGCAGATAAGCGACTTTGAACCCTAATACGTCCCATGGATTCACCTGAAGTTCAGCAGAGAAAGCACTGTTTTCCCCTGCTTTATAATGATCGCCATCTGTAAAAAGTGTATCAAAGTCATCAACCCGCAAACCCGTATCGTGATTATACAGATCTGTCTGATTGTGCAAGACAGCATTCAGCGTAAGGACTGTACTCATACCTCCGATCTGCCCCTCGACTTGGGCATCCAGACCAAAGGCCTCACGTGTGATATCCAGAAGTTTTGCACTCTCAGGTTTCGGCTTTGTATTGTCAAGAGATGAATTCGTCAACGATGACGTACCGCTAATACCATAAGCTCCGACCATGACCATCCAGTCTCCAAAAGTCGGTGCGACTGCTATTCTTGCGATCCCGATCACATCTGAACCGACATCCAGACCTTCATGTTTCGAGGTGGCCGGTACATAAGCCCCTCCCATCGCGTAAAACACATCACCTGCATAATACGCTTGCATACCCGTTGCAGGTCCATGCCCAAGCTCTGTTGCTTGCGCAGCATTCGTCCCTTTTCTATTTTCAAAGAGTTTTAAAGGTGCGTAAAGACCGGTGTTATAAAATTCCATCCCTGAAAATGGTCCAAAGTCATCCTGCATGAACGTAGATACACCGGCATAACCACTACCCAGTTCGTATGAAAAAGCGATCTTACCCCCTACACTGCCATCCATGTAATTCATAAAACCACCGACATTATCCGCGATCTTTCCACCAAAAAACACTTTTGAGACCTTAAAGATCTCGAGGTTACCGCGTTCAAAACCAAC
>JBFEYG010000128.1:0-7395 GCA_041562275.1 Sulfurimonadaceae bacterium
ATGGAGCGGGAAACGAGGTTCGAACTCGCGACCCCAACCTTGGCAAGGTTGTGCTCTACCACTGAGCTATTCCCGCATCTTTTGTTTGTGGACGGGAATTTTAGCAAAACATATCTTAAATGTAAAGTAGTTTTTTAAAAAAATGTTGATTTTTGGAAAATTTCTTGAAAATTTATATTTTTCACCTGTCCGAAACCCGCTTCAAGACTTAAAGTTCGATATAATCACGTCAATATAACCATATATAAAAGGATTTGTATGCGTAGTGATATCATCAAACGCGGATTTGACAAAACTCCTCACCGTTCACTTTTACGTGCAACAGGACTCAAAGACGAAGACTTTGACAAACCGTTCATCGGCGTGGCAAACAGCCATATTGACATTATCCCGGGACACTTTTTTCTTCAGGAGTACGGCCGTATCGTAAAAGAAGCCATCCGTGAAGCTGGCGGTGTGCCTTTTGAGTTCAATACTATCGGTGTGGATGACGGTATCGCGATGGGGCATGAAGGGATGTTATATTCACTTCCTTCTCGCGAGCTTATCGCAGACTCCATAGAGACAGTGATGAATGCACATCAACTTGATGCGATGATCTGTATTCCAAACTGTGACAAGATCGTTCCGGGTATGTTGATGGGTGCACTTCGTGTCAATGTTCCGACGATCTTTATCTCAGGTGGGCCGATGAAAGCAGGCCATAAGGCTGATGGTACGCCTATCGATCTTGCTACTGCTTTTGAAGCGGTTGGGCAACATGCCGAAGGCAAGATGACAGACGAAGAGCTTTACGAGATCGAGTGTGAAGCCTGTCCATCAGGCGGTTCATGTTCAGGGATGTTTACAGCAAACTCTATGAACACACTGTGTGAGGCTATGGGTGTTGCTCTTCCGGGTAATGGTACTGTTTTGGCAATGACGCCTGAGCGTATCGAGATGGTAAAGACCGCTGCTAAGCGTGTCGTCGAGATGGCAAAAAGCGAAGATCCTAAATGGAAGATGCGTAATATCTTGAACAAAGATGCAATCAACAACGCTTTTGTCATCGATATGGCTATGGGTGGTTCATCTAATACAGTACTACACTTGCTTGCAATCGCAAAAGAAGCGCTTGTGGACTTTGACATCACAGATATCAATAGAATAGGTAAAGAAGTCTCTCATATCGCTAAGATTTCTCCTTCCCTTTCAACGGTGCACATGGAAGACGTCAACCGTGCAGGTGGTGTTAACGCGGTTATGAAAGAAGTAAGCAAGAGAAGTGCTGTATTTAAAACAGACGTGTTAACCGTTACCGGTGAGACACTGGCTGAGCGTATCAAAGATGCGGACATCAAAGATACCAATATCATCCATACAAATGAAAATGCCTTCTCTCCTGTGGGTGGTCTTTCA
Organism: Sulfurimonadaceae bacterium; assembly: GCA_041562275.1. Lineage (GTDB taxonomy): Bacteria > Campylobacterota > Campylobacteria > Campylobacterales > Sulfurimonadaceae. The sequence continues at coordinate 1,399 of JBFEYG010000128.1, forward strand.
ATTCTCTTTGGAAATCTTGCAGAAGAAGGCGCTGTTGTCAAGACAGCAGGCATTGCACCTAACATGCGTCAGTTCAAAGGGAAAGCAGTATGTTTTGACTCTCAGCAAGCTGCTATAGCAGGTATCATGGGACATAAGGTAAAAGCGGGTGACGTCGTCGTTATCCGTTACGAAGGGCCAAAAGGCGGACCGGGCATGCAAGAGATGCTTGCACCGACTTCACTGATCATGGGCATGGGTCTGGGCGAAAGCGTAGCACTGATCACCGACGGTCGTTTCTCTGGTGCGACTCGTGGTGCAAGTATCGGTCACGTTTCTCCTGAAGCTGCTGAAGGCGGTATGATCGGGTTGATCCATGATGGCGATGAGATCGAACTTGATGTCGATACGCACTTGCTTCAGCTTAATGTTGATGCTGAAGAGCTTGAACGTCGTCGTCTTCACTTCACGCCTGTGAAAAAAGAGATCAAATCTAAGTGGCTTAAGCGCTACAGCCTTCTTGTCAGTAATGCCTCCAACGGAGCAGTACTTAAGACAGAACTTTAAGCAGTCATCTGCTTAAAGTACCTCCAGTTCTAACTCACACTGTAATTCCGGAAACCTTTGCTCCAGCATCGTCTCTATAGTCTGAAAGACCTGGGCACAGAGTTTTTCATTTGCTGCAGCGTACACAACTGCAAGCTCTCCCTCTTTGGGATACTCAGAACTCAGATCAAGTACCGATACATTCAGCTTTTTCAAGGCATCTTTGATGCGGTTCAACACAGAACGTCTTCCTTTAAGAGACTCTACATAGGGCAGATCCAGCCGGATGAGAAGATTTCCGATGACCATGCACTTCCTTTCTTATTTTCCTACGACTTCAAGCCGCTTAAACTCCGGTACTATCTTCTGCAAGGCAGAGATCTTGTCCTTCGCATCCAAGAGATCCTTGATATCTTGTTTGAGCAAACCGATCTCATAAACAGTAGGGTTTGTAATAAAAATCGATTCGTACTTGGTCTTTTGCTCACTCTCATCAAGCATAAGTTCTTCATAGAGTTTTTCGCCCGGGCGCAGACCTGTAAATTCGATCTCAACCTCATCTTCTTTTCCGTAAAGCTGGATCATCTTCTTTGCCAGATCGACTATCTTGACAGGTTCTCCCATGTCAAGGATAAAAAGCTCATTTCCCCTGGCTATAGAAGCTGCCTGAAGCACCAGTTGGCAGGCCTCGGGGATGAGCATGAAGAAACGTGTCATATCCGGATGCGTCACAGTAACAGGGCCGCCGTTTTCTATCTGGGATTTGAACTTCGGTATCACTGAACCGCTTGAACCCAAGACATTTCCAAAACGTACGGCGACGATCTCTGTATCTCTGCTGTCGATGTTTTGGGCATAAAGTTCTGTGACCCGTTTTGTCGCACCCATGACATTCGTCGGACGCACCGCCTTATCCGTGGAGATGATGACCAGTTTTTGCACACCGATTTCAATACTTAGATCGACCACGTTCATCGTTCCGAGGATATTGTTCTTCAAAGCGCTATCAATATTCTCTTCACACAAGGGCACATGCTTATAAGCAGCCGCATGAATAACGATATCCGGCTCAAACTCCTTAAAAACATCCCCCAGTTCATCTCTGTTTGTCACTGATAGCAGCCGTGCAAGCGCCTCGGGAAGTTCTTCTTTTATCTTATAAAGATTGTACTCTGCATGATCGAGCAGGAGTAGAGAGCATGCACCAAAATGCTGGCATTGGCGTGCTATCTCACTTCCGATACTTCCACCTGCTCCGGTGATGAGCACCTTCTTGTCTTTGATAAAATCCGAGATCAGCGTCGGGTCAAGATCTTTTGGATGGCGGGCCAAAAGGTCCGAGATCTGAATCGGTTTGATCTCTTCCTTCGCATTCTCCAATAGATTATAATATCGGACTTCCTGAACGCCTAATGTATAGAGCGTATTGTAGAGATCATTGAGCGCTTCACGGTCGAGCTCAACAGTCAGGATCGCTGCTTCGATATTGAATGTTTTTACTACCTCTTTTAATTCATCAAACGAAAATACTTTGACATTATTGATATAGGTGTGGACCGTATGCTCGTTCTCTTCCAAAATAGCCACTATGGCAGATGGGAAATACTCGAGTTCTCTGTTTAAAGCGCTTTTAATAAGCTGTGCAGCTTTTGTGTTTGCTCCTATGATCAAAGTCGACTTCATCGCAGACCGGTCACCCTGCTGCAGATAATAGCGTTTTGAGATCCGCAATAAGCCGATAAAGAAGAGAGACAGGACAAGATCAATACCAATTACACTTCGCGGGAACGGAGAGAGAAACTCAAAGTATTGGAGTATGATAAGCGCAAAGACTCCGTAAGCGGACAAATGTGCCAAAAGAAGCTTCTTTGCATCTTCCAAACTAAAAAAACGCCACGCGATCATATAGATATTGAAATAGCTGAAAGACAAAACCTTCAGTCCGAAAAGAACTAAAAAGATATTCAAAAAAGGAGAGATGAACTCCTCCGGTATTTCGAAATTAAACCGAAGCCCATAGGCTAGAAGAAGTGTAACAAATGAGAGAATAAAATCCGCCGCTAGAAAGAAGACTATACGTTTTCGCATTGTTGGCTGTAGCAGTCGCATCAGAGGACTTCTTTTATCGATCTGCAGACACGTCTTACATCATCTCTGTTTAGGTCTGTCCCGCTTGGCAGACAGAGACCTTTACTGAACAGCTCTTCGCTTACCCCGTTTATCTCACTTAGCGCATCTTTAAAAAGCGCTTGCATATGCATTGGCTTCCATAACAGACGACTCTCAATGTTATCCTGATTGAGTTTTTGAATGACCACTTGCGGATCAGTATGATCCAAGGTCAATGCCGTCAGCCAACGGTTTCCTTGTGAACTGATCAGCTCCGGCATAAACCTGATCTCTTTGATATCCGCCAACTCTTCTTGATACCATGCAAAGATCTCTTGGCATTTTTCCACACGTTCTTGGACGACTTCCATCTGTGCTACACCTATGGCGGCGAGTACATTGCTCATGCGGTAGTTATATCCATACTCTTTGTGTTCATAATGCGGCGTGTCTTCTTTGGCCTGGGTCGCATAAAACCGTGCTTTGTCTATCCACGCTTTGTTGTTCGACACCAGCATACCCCCGCCTGATGTCGTCAAGATCTTGTTCCCATTAAATGAGTAAACACCCATATCGCCAAAGGTTCCTGTATGCTTGCCCTTAAACCTGGCACCAAGACTTTCAGCAGCATCCTCGATCAGATAGATATCATTCTCTTTGCAGATAGCCGCTATCTTCTCAAGATCTGCACACTGTCCGTACAGATGCGTAAGTATCAAAGCCTTTGGTTTCTTCGGACTATCCTCAATCGCTTTTTTTAGGCGTGCGGGACTGACATTCCAGCTTTTTTTATTGGAATCGATAAAATAGGGCCTTGCGTTTTGGTACAGTATAGGTGAGACCGAGCCTATAAAGGTAAAACTTGAGGCCAGAACGATATCACCTTCTTTAATACCCAGAACACGCAGTGCCAGATGAATGGCGGATGTTCCGTTGATCGTTGCCAGTGCATACGAAACCCCGGTATACTCACAGATGCTTTGTTCAAACCGATCGACAAACTCGCCCAGAGGAGCGATATAATTGCTTTTGAAGACCTCAGCAATATATTCTTGTTCACGACCCGTCATATGCGGTGGAGAGAGAAAGATACGTTTATTGTCCATATTCTTCCAAAAACTTTCTTTCTAGATCTAGTACTCCATTTTTGTCCCGTTCGCCTATCTTTTTTGGTTTTGATCCGACATAGATGCTCCACGGTTCTAAACTCTTATTCACAAGACAACCGGCTCCGACTGTTGTTCCTTCCCCTATCTCTATATCAGGTAATAGTATTGAATTGGTCCCAATAATAGCATGTTTGCCAATATGTATTTTCCCTGTCTTAACATTTTTATATTTCGGTGGGACCGTAGGGTTTGATAAAGAGCTTCCTGTGAAATCATCACTTCCTGTCACTATCCTGCATCCGGCACTCAACCCTGAAAAATCTTCCATTATAAACTCTCCGCCCCCAATGATTGAGCAAAAAGACGAAATATGCACAAATGCACCCAGTTTACACATCATACCGGCATTTAAAAAAACAAAATCATCTATCTGTGTATTATCCCCGATATACAAGTTGCTTTCATTATGAATCAATTTTGCAAATTCAAAGATCTTAATATTTTTACCAAAGTTATTACTCATCTCTCTTCCTCCGGTCTTATGTTTAATTGTACCCATTAAACTTCTCTACTGTTGCGTGAGTTGATGATGTTATACCCTCGCGTAAAATCACCTTCTTTATCGTCATCCATATAATCTTCATATCGAGCACAAAAGAAATATGATCGACATAAAACACATCATACTCAAACTTTTTTTTCCACGGTATTGCATTGCGGCCATTTACCTGTGCCCAACCTGTTATGCCGGGTTTGACATCATGACGTCTTTTTTGTTCTTCATTATACAAAGGAAGGTACTCAATTAGCAAGGGACGGGGTCCAATAAAACTCATCTCCCCTTTTAAGATATTGATCAACTGCGGTAGTTCATCCAGGCTGAGCGAACGAATCACTTTTCCCAAACCGTGCAAACGTTGTTCGTCAGGAAGAAGTTCTCCGGTTTCATCTTTTTCATCTGACATCGTTCTTAACTTATAGATCGTAAATATCTTGCCCCCCTTTCCCGGACGTTCCTGTCTGAAAAAAAGTGGCTGCCCCAGAAAAATAAAAACAGCTAAAAGTGAAATAGCAATAACCGGAGATAAAAGAAGCAAAAGCAATAAAGCTAATATTTTATCCGCAAATGGTTTTATGATTTCTTGATACATACACTTAGCTTTTGACTCTATATACTTTCGACCATGGCGTCAATATAACCGGTTCAAAATAGTTTTTGTCATAATTTTCAAGAAAAAACATCTGAATATAATTGGAATTGTACATCTCCTTATCCAGAATCAAAACAGTGTTATAACTTTTTAGTGTCAAAATGACAAAATAGCCGTTACTGTGCACAAGCTGACGTGAAACTGCCAATTTTCCATCTTTTTTATATTCAGCTGTCACTACCTCGCTAACCGGTACAGACTGATTTCCAACATGTAACATACCTTTTTGAAGTTCCAAGATAATTCCATTTCCGAAATCAACCATTCCCTGCCTCGGTGCAGCGTTCGAAGAACGATAGAAAAAAGGATTATTCAACTTCTTCCCTGTGTCCAGATCGATATTTGAAAACAACTTTACTGTCGGCAGAATATCCGTCATCCTGTAAGGAAGGTATAAAAACACGTCTCGGGTCGCTTTTGGTACATCCACTTTGTCTGCATTCAGCTCATCAAAAAAACTTTCGACATTGACCTGGTCCGGCTGCGCATTCTTAAAAAGAGTGTTTGCTATATTTTGATAACCGGAAGCCACATATGTCTCAACAGAGATACGAGCAAGATAAGCCGCTTCTTTCTGAGAAGAAGCCGTCAATACCTTAGAGACTAAGAAGTTGTCATGATGATGCTTCCCGCCATCTATAAGTGTATTCTTATTGGTATAAAACCACAAAGGATATCCATAATCCCACCAGGCGATGACATAGTCTTTTTCACTCCCAATATGTTTCAGCTTGTCTAAAACGTTTACCTCTTCCTTGCTAAACACTGTCGGGACCTTGTATTCGGTTATATGCTGAATATTCGGATATAGCATAGCTGTCGTCAACAAAATGATCGTCGGATACCGAAAGCGCTTTTCCGGGATAAACTGAGCAAGTACATAAAACAAGAAGACGCTTCCTATCGCTGCGATGGGAACTGCATACACCGTAAATCTCAGCCCTCCCCACAGAGAAAACACACCAATGGCGATCAACGGTAAAGCCACAATAAACTGTTTATGACGTATTACCAATAAGGCATATCCGATCAATGCGATGATG
>JBFEYG010000129.1:0-7389 GCA_041562275.1 Sulfurimonadaceae bacterium
CCCATGAGTCCGACAGCTGAAGCTGCTGCCAGTGCAGAGATACCGACAGTCTCTTGCAAGAGAGGCGAAGCTACGGAGATAATAGCGATCCCGCAGGTCACATTGATAAACAGCATGATCCACAGACCATAGAATCTGCCTGTCTTCATAGCTTCATTACGTGTGATATTGACCAGGTCATCTTTGATCTTCTTTTTACCTGCAGCGATGGCATTACTTAGGCGCTCCGGCATGTAGCCTTCGGGAGGATTGGCAAGATACTGTGCTGCCGAAAACATGATGATGAAATAAATAGAACCCAGGATGTAAAAAGTCGAGGATATCCCTACGGAATCGATCAATACTTTAATCGCAGGACCGGAGATGGCAGAGGCAAAGCCAAAGCCCATGATGGCAAACCCCGTCGCCATACCGCGTCTGTCAGGGAACCATTTGACCAGCATCGATACCGGCGAGATATAGCCTATACCAAGACCGGCACCGCCTAATACACCATAGGTGAGATAGAAGAGCACTTGAGACTCAAGATGTATGGCCGCCCCTGAACCTACAGTACCGAGTCCAAATAAGACTGCAGCCAGTGTGGCAGCAGCTTTGGGGCCTTTTCTTTCAACATATTTTCCCATCAGTGCAGCAGAAAGACCTAAGAAGAAGATCGCAATCGAAAATGTGATCGTAACGTCTGTGAGCGTCCATCCCATTGTCGACTGTATAGGCTTAACATACACACTCCAGGCATACACGGAACCTATACACATATGAATGGCCATAGCCCCTATAACCATCAGCCAGCGGTTTTTAACTTTTATCATAATCACATCCTTTGAAGCGGGAATTCTACCTAATGAAAAGTTAGACGGTTATTTAAAAAAAAAGGTTAGCTAATGAACCTCTGTTTGCTCTAAGAGAGGCAAGCTGACTTCTAATATGTGCTAGAATTCATTCATATTATAGGTATCGAGGATTTATGCAGTTAGATGTGAAGATGATAGAGAAGATTGAGCTATTGGCGGAGTTATTGAAGAGGTCTCCGGAGAAAGTACTCGATGAAGCATTAGACCTGTATCTCAAAGTCGAACGCGAAAAACAGCTTGAGCTTGAGCTGGATCAGCATAAGAAAGAGACAAATCTCTCGTACGATGAGTTTTGGGATGATTTTGACTTTGAATAATGCTTCTGATGTCATTGAACCTTTGAAAAGCAGGCCTGCAAAGTCTGATAAATATCACTAAGTTCAAGAGTATGGAATCAATACAGATGACCTGTAAAGCTTTTCAAGCCTGCTTGTGTTACCAATGGTAATCAAGAAGCTGAATTCTTGGTTCTTTTAGATGCCTCTGCAGAACCCTGCCTCCTTGTTTCTATTTATTGGTTTTTTAAATATATAATTATCGTGATATATTTATATTGGCTTAAAATATAAGCAGATAACGATTACTCAGTGGATTGAGTCTGCGTAAACTATGGGATTAAAGCTAGATTCGGAGCGGATGATGCAGGCAAAGACATTTAACTATTCTAAGATGAGGCTGCTTTATCTGCAAAGTTCATCTCATGAGACTTCACTGGACACTTTCGTCCCGAGAATAGATACTTACAGTTCCGGCATAGCTATAGCATCTATTCTGCACCGAAAAAGTTATGACATACTTGTATTGGATATGGATCACGTCGAAAGTATGGAAGTACTTGAAAGCATCAAGAGGTTTCTGCCGCAACGTTATGTGATCGTGTGCGGAAATAAAGGCGATAAGATCGTCGAGGCTCTGCATCACGGGGCAGACTCCGTGTTGCTTGATCCGTCAGACCCTAAAGCCTGCGAGGCTGTGTTGTATAAGGCCGCTTCTTATCTTAACATGCAGGAGATCTTTGAAGAGACCTATTATACGGACAGGCTGACCTCCTGTCAAAACCTTTATGCTTTGCAGGAAAAGATCGCGTTTTCCCATGATAAGGTACTTGTCAAAGTGGCTCTGCACAGTTTTAAGGCCTTCCAGATCTATTACGGCGGCGAGATAGCGGATAAGGTGCTTGTCGAGTTTGGGGATGCTATCAAGATCAATCTTCCTGTTAATGCAGAACTTTTCAGGACAAATGAGGATGAGTTTGCCATCTTGCTTAACAATCCGGCACCCTCACAGGAGAAGATACTCTCTAAACAGCTCAAAGCTTTTTTTGAACAAACGCCTATAGAAGTAGACGGTTTTCTGCTAAAGATCCATACGGATATCGGTATAGCATCGGGGACGAAGCTTATTGAGAAGAGTGATATAGCACTCTCGGAGGCAAAACACGGAAGCCGTATAGCGACCTATGACAAGGGATCTCTCTTTATCAAAGAACAGATGGAACATATACGGTGGGTCAAAGTCATCCAGGAGACCATAAGCGAAGACAGGATTAAGGTCTATTATCAGCCTATAATGGATAACAAAAGCGGCATCATCAACAAATATGAAGTACTTTGCCGTATTGAAGACAGCGATAAAGTGCTCTATCAGCCTAATGACTTTATTCCTTCGGCTATCGTAGCAGGTCGGATGTGTGACATCACCCGTGTCGTCATCGACAAAAGTTTTAAAAACTTTCAAAACAGTGACTATGCATTCTCAATCAATATAACCCGTGAAGACTTTATGGCAGATTATCTTGTGGATTATATCTCCTACAAATGTGATGTGTACGGGATCGATCCCAAGCGTATCTATATCGAAGTGCTTGAAAATATAAGCACGGAAGCAGCTACCGGGTATTGTACACAGATAAAAGGCCTAAAAGAGCTGGGATGCAATATCTCTATAGATGACTTTGGTATAGACAGCTCAAACTTTTCGCGTATGATGCAGATCGATGCGGAGGTTCTGAAGATAGACGGGCACTTTATACAAAAGCTCTTAAGCGACGACAATGCAAAGATTATAGTAGAAAACATAGTCGATTTTTCTCAAAAGATCGGTGCCAAGACAGTAGCGGAATATGTGGATTCGAAAGAGCTTCATGAACTCGTTACACAGATGGGTATCAGCTATTCTCAAGGCTACTATATCGGAGAGCCGAGTCCTATGACATAGGGCTTGTCCTGTCAATTTTTTTATGCGTGATACTCTTTACAAAAACTTCCCTTTGATGCTTAACGACACCTAATAATATTAACTTTTTATATTTACCGAATATTAGTTTACTTGTGATAAAGTTAGGGTATAAATAAGCAAAAAGGTGTGAGGGGCACTTACGCGAAAAGAGGTATCAAATGTTTGAACTAAAAGATCTGTTACCATACACAAAGAAGCTGAAGCTTCTGTGCATTGACAGCGACAGTGCAGTCAGGCAGTCTCTCGTTAAGACCTTCTCAAAGATATTCGCTCAAGTCGATGATGCAGCGGATGGGTACGATGGTCTTAACCACTATAAGATCAACAAACATGATCTGATCATCACGGATATCGACCTTCAAAACTACTCAGCGCTTTCTATGATCGATCAGATCAAAAAGATCTGTCCTGCTCAGCATGTCATCGTGCTCTCTTCATCACAGGATGTACAAACGCTCTTAAAGTGGAGCAATATGGGCATTCAAGGTTTTATTCCAAAGCCTATAAACATGCAGGCACTGTTGGAAAGCATGCACAAAAGCTGTTCTCAGCTTTATATCGCTGCACAAAAAGATCAGCAGGCAGACGCATCCAAGCAGATAAAAGAGCAAAAACAACAGCTTCAAGAGTATTATGAAAAGAACGAAAAGAACCTCACAGATGCTTTGGCTTATGAACGCAAACGCCTGGGAAGACTTCTTGGACAAGAGAAAGAACTGCAATCACGTCTACAGGAGCAGCAAAGAGAGCTTGAGAATGTCAGATACAAGGATGACCTGACCGGTCTATTAAACAAGAACGCACTAAAGCGTGCTATGAGCAAAGCCGGCGAAAAAGCTCTTTTACTGATCGATATCGACCATTTTGAAAATATAAATACGCTGTATGGTATGGGATACGGAAACGGGGTACTTAAAGAGACGGCACAAAGACTCTCAAAGTTCTTGGCAAACAATGCAGAGCTTTTTAGGATAAGTGCGGATGAATTTGTCCTCCTTGTCTCTTCACCGACACCGGACCAAGAACTTCTTCTCTCTCAGCAGATCATCGCCTTGTTTCAACAGGCACCCATCCTTATCAATGATGTAGAATTTGAAATAAGTTTTTCTATCGGTATGGACAGGGGTGATCACAACAAGCTCTTTACCCATGCCAAGATCGCTTCTACTGAGGCAAAAGAGAGAGGACGTTCTCAGATGGTCGTCTTTCAACCGGATTCGCAGTATGTAAAGCGTCAACAAGAGGCACTGTTTTGGATACAGACCGTCAAAAATGCATTGAAAAATGACAGACTAATGTCCTATTATCAGCCTATCTATAACAATCAGACAGGCAAAATAGATAAATATGAAGCCCTTTGCCGTATCTTGGATCCAAAAGGGAAGGTGATCAATGCAAGCGATTTCATTCAGCCCGCTCAATTGGCCGGACTGTCCAGCAAGATCACAAAAGTGATGATCGACAAGGCTTTCAAATATTTTCAGCACAATGTTTATGATTTTTCTCTGAATGTGTCCGCGCAGGACTTTCATGAGAACTACCTGGAAGATTTTCTGCAATACAAATGTGACTATTATCATATCTCGCCTAAACGTGTCTATATTGAAGTCGTTGAGAGTATCAGTATGAGTGGAAAAGAGAAGGTCCTGTCCCAGGTGAAGAACCTTCGTGCCAAAGGCTTCAATATCACCATCGATGATTTCGGAGTAGAGCAGTCTGTCTTCTCACGTCTGCTGCGACTCGAAGCCAAGACGATAAAGATCGACAAGACGTTCATTAAAGACCTTGACACCAGTCTCTCGAACCAGATGATCGTCGAAAATATAGTCGCCTTTGCGAACCGGATAGGTGCTGAAACAGTCGCAGAGTTTGTTGAGACGCAAAGAGTGCACGAAAAAGTCTGTGCACTCGGTATCAATTACTCTCAAGGGCATTATATCGGTGAGGCTCAGGCCAGCATAGATAACTCAGATATAGGCATGTCTGTTAATAATATAGCTTAATGTTTTACGGCTTCTGTGGAAGTATCGCTGTCGTTAATGTTGATGATGGTGTATGTTTTAATATTGAAGTAAAATGAAGCCTGTCAAGCGAGTGACAGGGCTCACAGGGTTCAGTTAGGAAAGAGAACAGAACCCAGACGAACCATATTCGAACCGCATTTGATCGCCAGCTCAAAATCTCCACTCATCCCCATAGAACAGATGTCCGCACCTTGAAGGTTTTCATATATCTTGTATGTTGTCTCAAAACTATGCTGGATGATCTTCTTATCCTCGGTATGTGCACCGATACTCATCACCCCGCGCAGATCGATATTGGGACAGCTCTCTTTGATCTGGGCATAGATGTCTTTTGCCTCTTCGGCTGAGACACCGCTTTTACTTGCTTCATTGGCCGAGTTTATCTGTAAAAGACACTCCATAGTGCTCTCTTTGACTTCAAGACGTTTTTGCAGTGCCTGCGCAAGTTCTAAGGAGTCGAGCCCTTGAAACATATAAGGATTGGCATCGATGAGATGGTTGATCTTGTTCTTTTGAAGATTGCCGATGAAATGCCATTCCAAAGGAAGCTCCTCAAGGTGTTGACTCTTTGTGACGAGGTCTTGGACCTTGTTCTCGCCAAAGGCACGCTGACCGATAGCATATAGTCTTTTTATGGCTTCTTCCGTAGAGTACTTGCTGACAGCAACTATTTTGACGATGTGGTGTTCACTGACAGTGATACGGGCATCTTCTATGCGCTGAACAATATGATCCAAGTGAATTTTGTATTCGGTTTCTGTCATTGAGTTTTCCTTATTTATCCGATTAATCGTGCAATGTCATTGTAGAGGCCTAAAAACATAAGGCCGATGAGAAGTGCCCATCCTCCTATGGTTAGACGCACAAGCATCTCTTCGGTAGGCGGACGGCGAAAGATCATCTCATAGAGATTAAACATGATATGCCCGCCGTCAAGCGCAGGTATAGGCAAGAGGTTTAATACCCCAAGGTTAACCGAGATTAGTGCAGCAAAGAACAATACGGGCATCCAGCCCTGATCACTCGCATCTGCCGTAATCTTGACGATACTGATAACACCGCCCAGCTCTTTTGCCGGGACGGTACCCGAGACAAGCCGCTGAACGCCGCCGAAGATAAGCCCTGATGCCCAGAGTGTCTTATCCCAGGCATAGCCAAAAGAGTTCTCTATCTCTAATGCTTTGGAAACGCCTGCTGCACCGATTCCTATCATACGTCTTTGCACGGTCTCGTTGAAGTCATTTCGGGCCTCGCGCATCTGCGGCGTAATAGTGAAGCGCTGAAGGTATCCTTTCCGCTCGATCAAAAAGTCGATAGAACCTTCTGACTGGGAGATCTTCTCTGCCATCTCATCCCAGGTCTCTATCTGTATGCCGTTGATCTGTGTGATGATATCGTCTGTTTGTAGACCTGCAAGTTCTGCAGGAGAGTCTTTGACAACCTGACCGATAACGGGTGAAAGCACCTGAGGACCGCCAAGTGCGATAAACCAGAAGAGTACAAAGGCAAGAAGAAAGTTGGCAAAAGGACCGGCAAGAAGGATGATGATCCTCTGCCAAGGCTTTTTTGTATTGTAAGAGTCTTCATCGTCAGAGCGGGCGGCAGGGTCGAGGTCTTCTTGCCCCTTCATCTGGACATATCCGCCCAGAGGGATCATGGCGATCCTCCATTCTGTTTTGCCCCATTGATATGAAGCTATCTTTTTTCCAAAGCCTATGCTGAAGACTTTGACATGCACACGCATAAGTCTTGCCGCTAAGAAGTGCCCTAACTCATGAAAAAAGATCAGAAGGGATAAGACAATCAGAGAGATAAACCAGCCCATTATCTTCCTTTAAATGCTTTTGAGAACCCAAGGATGTATTCGATACCTGAATACAGAGTCAAGAGGACTGCAAACCATAAGAGCGCGGTTGCAAACGGCCAGTGCATGATCAAAAAACCGATTGCGATCATCTGAACGACGGTTTTTACCTTTCCAGCCCAGGAGGCACTGATGTCTATATGTTCAGCTACAGCGACAGTCCGTAGACCGGTGATGAAAAGTTCACGTACGATGATGATATAGATCGCCCAGGCATTGGCATCTCCATTGAGCATGAGCGCTAAAAAAGCACCGATAGTCAGCATCTTGTCGGCAAGAGGATCAAGTATCTTTCCAAGCAAGGTAATCTGATCAAAGGTCCTGGCAATATAACCGTCAAAGAAGTCTGTTGCGCTGGCCAAGACAAAAAGCAGGGCAGCAAGGTAATAGACCCAGGTGATGTGTATGC
>JBFEYG010000130.1:0-7311 GCA_041562275.1 Sulfurimonadaceae bacterium
GCTTTGACTACTCGCTGATCTCTACACCTTTGGCCTTGGCGATCTCGCTTAGAAGCCCACCCATTTTTTTAGCCGCACTGATCATCTCTTCGTCACTGTGCTCTTCAAGTATCATGCGTGCGATATCCGGAAGGACCTTGATATATATCTCGCGCGCGTCTTCATACGTGAGCTTACCCTCTTCGATGTTACCCGCTGTCGAGTGCAGGACCATCGCCAAGCCAAGAAAAAGTTCTTGAGAGTCTAGTTCGATCTGTTCATTATCCATTTTTAATCCTTCTGGGAACTGTTTTTGCTTAGAATTATACTAAAAAGGGGAACTAGTTGGGACTTGTTGATGCTTTATCTTTGAAATTCAAACTATATTTCCTTTTAGGACTCGTTATCTCCGGTTTATTGCTGACGGGAGCATTGGGCTATTTCAATCTCTCCAAGATGAAAAAGAACCTCGATGCCTTGTATTTCGGAAACTTCATCCCCGTTAGCGAACTCAACGAGATACAAAAAGAGTATAACAAAGAGATATTCATCAGCTTTTACAAGCTTCAAAACGATCAGCTCATCCCTGCAGAAGCCGCCGAAAAGATCAATATTAGCCGCCAAACGATCTTGGACAAGTGGAGATCCTACCGTTCACATTTCAAACGGGATTATGAACTTAACTACATACAGTATGCCGATGCCGAGATACACAAATCTATCGATTATCTCTATCATCTCAGCACGGCTATCGTCACACTCGATAATACACGGCTTTCCAAACTTTCATCCAAGATACTTTTAAACAATATCAGTCATATCAACGAGGTCATCAATAATATCATCAACTACGAATCAGAGATGGCACAGTATGAACGCAAAGAACTTTTAAGTACCTATGACGAGACCCTCTACCAACTTATTGCTGTTCTGATCTTTCTTATTGCAGCTGCGATTATCATCATCGCACCTATCTTTCAAAGTATTCAAAACAACCAGCGTTCCCTCATCAACACCTCCAAGAAGCTGCACTCGGTGAACAAGAGACTTGAAACAGCTTCTATCACAGATTCCCTGACCGAACTTTACAACAGACGCTATTTCAATCTTGTCTATAATAGAGAACTGACACGCTGTATTCGCGAACATACCTCCGTCGCTTTTATGATGCTCGATATTGATTACTTCAAAGCTTATAATGACTCCTACGGCCATCTGCAAGGCGATACTACATTAAAAGCCGTTTCCCATGTCATGAAAGAGACACTGCAACGTCCAGGTGACTATCTCTTTCGTCTGGGAGGAGAAGAGTTTGGTGTCCTGATCGCCAATATCACTGAAGAAAATGCCTACAATATGGCAGAGAGACTGCGACAGAATGTTCGAGACCTCAAGATAGAACACAAGAACAGTAAAGCGAGCGATTTCATCACACTCTCTATAGGCGTTATCGTACTGACACCGAATCAGGATGTCGATCCTGAGATCATCCTACAAAAAGCGGATGAGAACCTCTATCATGCTAAGGCAAACGGAAGAAACCAGGTCGTCATATCAGAACTGATCGATGATGATGATCATCATGAACAGAGTGCCTAAGAAATATTTGACACGCTATCCTCGAACAAAATGACCTCTGAATCTGTTTAAGAAAGCCATTTGGCCATCAAGGTAAAAGGCATCCGATCAGAACTGTTCTCTTCAGACACTTTTTTAAAGCCAAGCCCTTCATAAAAGCTGACAGCCTTGGAGAAAGCACCCACCGTTACATACCCTTCTTTTAACGCTTCAAAAAGCTTTGTACACAAGAGCGTTCCTGTGCCTTCCCCTTCTTTTGCCACAAATAAAAAAGCTATATGTGAGGGGTTTTCCAATTCTAAAACGCCTTTGATCTCATCGTTTTGATAACAGAGATAAAAAGTACTTTGATCAAAAAAACGTTTTTGCAGGGATGGCAGAGATATCTCATCCAAAAAGACCTGCCTGCCTTCATCGCCGTAAGTATTTTCCATAGATCGGCGAAATACCGCTGACATGAGATCACTGACTGCTCCGAGCTGTTCATACTCAGCAATTAGGACCTCTTTCATTTCTTAAAACGAAACCCCTCTTTAGTGAACAGTTCACGCAGTCGTTCTTTACAGTCACCTTGAAACTCCATGAAATCATCTTTATAGCTGCCGCCGCTTCCCAAGAGTTTCTTGATCTTTTTTAACAAGGCGGCCGTTTCATCTTTCTTAAGACAGATCGGACCGATCAATGTTACCGGTTTGCCCCGGCGTTTTTCAAACTTAAAGACCAGCTGATGTTTTGAAGGTTCAAGTAGCTCTCTTTTCGCGAGGATTTTCTTGCCTTCAACGACTTTCCAGTCATCTTCAAAACCATTTTCGCTCTCTTTTGCAAGACTTGACCCGATATTCAGATCAAGTTTCTTTCCTCTACTCATCCATATCTCCTACATAGGTGAAGCGTTTCAGTTTTCGACCTTCACATTCTATCTCTTCTGTAAACATATCCAGAGGCCTTACCCATAAAGAAAAGTCTCCATACAAGGTCCGGTATACGACCAGTTCCTCTTCCGTTTCACTGTGTTTTGCGATACCTATAACCTCGTACAGAAGTCCTTTGTAATGTCTGTATTTTCCAGGTCTTAAAATGGTAATACCCCTTTGAGAGGATTTGACTTTGATGTTGCAAAATCTGTATTGATGCCGCTTAGCGCATCCTGTTTTGAACTCAAAAGCGAACCGGTATTTCCAAGGTCAAGGTCTATATCCTGACTCGAAGCGGCAGCCTTATTCATCACACCGGAGCGCAATTCATCTTCAAACTTCTTGACCTCTTTCGAAGCTATAGAAGCAAGACCTTTTGACAACTGCTTGTCCAGATCTGTATTGACCGTGATGGATGGTTTCTCAACTTCTCCGCTTATGCCTACTGTAATATTGAAGCTGGATATCCCCTCAAGCATATCATTGACAAGCTTCTGCGAAGGCATCAGAAGTTTAACTTTGCGTACTTTCACATCGCTTTTTGCCTGGATCGTTCTATCTAAGATCTCCCCTTTTAGATCGGCGTCGCTTATCATGTCATCCATCGACAATGTCTGCATGTCAAAAGAGGCCGTCTTAAGACCGTCGGCTTTAATATCAAAACTTGTCTTTCCTTTCTCATTCCGTCTGTCGTCAACGACAACAGCTTTGATCGATTTATAAGAACTGCCTTTTGCATCCGCATTCAGGACCATCGGTTTTTGGTACAGTTTTTGATTACTTGAGAAATCCGTGATCTTCACATCTATCTCATCATCTGCAAGTCTGACATTGACCTTTGCCTCTTTGATGAGTAACTCAGGAATAGTCGAAAGGTTTGCATACTTGATCCATCGGCCTTGCCCTCGCGGCGGAGCCGTCTCTTCTGCTTTTTTGCTCTTTCCATCACTGATATAGGGTTTTAACATCTCATAGTACTTCAAGGCTGTTTTCATATACTCGCCCACTTCCTGATTGATAAGGGTCCCTATGACATTCGCTCCGCCTCCCGCATTAAGCGCATACTTCTCTTTCAGCCTTGCGATGTCTGCAGCAGGAAGATTTTTGAGCTTGGCTATCTGTTCTTGCAAACGTTTTTGGTCCGCATTAAACTCTGCTTGCAGCTTTGCGTACTTCTCTTTGAGTGCTTTGATCTTTGACCGTAGCGCATCGATATCTTTTTTAGCAGAAGCTATTTTGGAGAGGTCCGCATTTTTCAGATTCTCTTCTAAGACCTTCGCATCTTTTTTGATCTGATCTACATCGTCAGTGCTTTTAAGTGCTGCAGAATTCTTTTCCCACTTCTCCCGCGTTGCCTGAATATCAGCTTTTAACTTTTGCGCTTCCTGAACTGACTTCAACTCCTCTTTTGCCAAGATGTCATCTACCTTCGGCAAAGAGAAAGCCGGCATAGCAGTGCGACTCTCTTCTCTTTCCTTTTTCTGATCAGCTTCTGCCTCTTCAGAATGCTTTGAAGCGTAAACTTCGGCAGGTGTTTTTCTTTGTGTATCAAAAGCCAGAGCGGAAATATTCAGATGCTCTATCATCGCCTTTTTTTCCATCAAAGCGGAAAAACCGAGATCAAAGCTAAGCGTATCGATCTGAACGATATTATGCGTCAGTTTATCCTTGTCAGACACTTCTATCCCTTTGATCTCTATCATTAGGTCACTCAAACTTGATCGGAAACTCTCTACGTTCACTTCTGTCTTCAAAACATAAGAGAGTGACTTTTCCAAAGCAATCCGTGCAAAGGGGTCAAAGACGAAGACCATGATGACGATGATGAACGCGGCCAATCCGCCAAAGACACCAAGACCCCACCATCTGAATAGAGAGCTGCTTTTCGCCTCTTCGTTAAAAAGCTTCATCCATCGTGTAAGTCTCCACTCATTCAGCTTTTCTCCGATCTGTACACGGTATATACGCACCAGCCTGTTAAGAATAAGCATCATAGGCAGGGCCAGAACAGTTGAGACGATCAAGGAACCTGTGACCAGAGTATAATTGAATGAACTCCATCTGAAGATTGCCGAATTATAGAGGGATGTAAAAAATCCGTTCAAACTTTCATTGGTCAAGACTGCATATCCGATGGACTCAAAAATCGGATCGAAGAGATACCCGATACCGCTGAATATCACAGAAAAAAGAAGGAAAAGCCCAAAGTTGACATTTAAGACAAGGGCAATAAAAAGAATATCAAAGAGAATAAGCGTATTTGTCGGTAAGAACCCGGTAAACATCGCCAGGACGATCGCAGCCGAGAGCTGCCATGATTTGCCTGAAGAGTTCAGTGCCTTAAAAAGCTTTCGTAGAAAATTAAACATCTTATCCCCTTAATTAATCTGGTATATTCTACACTAGACTAACTAAAGAGTATGTTTAAAATTTCAAATTACACTTTACAAAAGAAGAGCGATTCAACACTTTACTAAAGAAAGGTTATTCAACTTTTTCTGAAGAAAGGTTATATAACCTTTTGATGAAGATAGGCAATACCCTCTTCATCCAAGCTGTCGGCAACAACCTTGCAAAGTATCGGATTCTTGCAATACAGATCATTGTCATACAAGACGACATAGATCTCATCGCCTTTTTCTAAAAAAGTCGTTTTGCCATAATGGGTATATCGTGTAGCCCCTATACTGATAAGCATCTGTTTTGGATAGCCGCAAGCTTTGATATAGTCGGAGATATCTTCAAGCGGACCATGTTCTTCTTGAGTGTTCAACTTATCCACAATCCAGTCCAAAAGCTCTGAATAAAAATAGCTGTAACCCGATATCTCCACATCTTCGCCGTAACGGAAGACATTACCGTCGCGTTTTAAAAATGAGGAGATACGCCAATGATCGAGCATACCGCCTTTTTCAAACTTGTCCAAAGGAATAAGCTTTTCACTGATGCCTTTTGTGTTCTCGCCCCAGTTTTTCTTTTCAGAGATCTTGCTCGCACCTTTTTTACGGATAGAACAGTCATTATAGGCACCGAATGCTTTAGGTGTTATAGAGACTACTTTGCCCTCTGCATACTCGATATCACACAACAAAGCAACTTCCGGTTCAGCCTGGATCTTTTCTTTAAGACCGTGCAGTGACTGCGTGCTTGAAGAGAGAGGATACTCGGACAAGATGCCTTTATCGGCACCCGGAAGATAAAAAGGGAAGATACCCTTGGGTGCGTTCTCGTCATCGACTTTGACGTCTTTGAAATCTTCGTCCTCACCTGCCTGTTGCAGATGAAGTGCAAAATTTCCCGCTATACCCAAACCGATGATATCTTTATACTTCATTAGTGCCCGTGTTCCTCTGCAAACTCTTCGTAACTGCCTTTGAAATCGATGTATGTACCGTCAGACTGAAGTGCGATGATACGTCCCGCAAAAGCATCAAGCAACTCACGGTCATGCGAGGTACAGATGACATTTCCTTTGAAATCACGCAGTGCTTCACCAAGGGCAATGATCGCCTCCAGGTCAAGGTGGTTGGTAGGCTCATCTAGAACCAGAAAGTTGCCCTGCTCCAGCATCATCTTTGAAAGCATCATACGGTGTTTCTCTCCACCGGAGATGTTCTTGACAGACTTCTCCTGCTCTTCACCGTTAAACAGCATACGGCCTAAACAGTTACGAATCTCCGCAATATCACGCTTAGGGTCAAAAGCGCGAAGCCAGTCGTACAGCGTCCCGTCCCCGCTGATCGTCTCGACCGTATCTTGAGGAAAGTAAGAAGGCTCGATCGTAGCACCCCACTTGACCGTACCTTTTGTCGGCTTGATCTCTTCCATGATGATCTTGAGCAGCGTCGTCTTACCGATACCGTTTGGCCCGATGACCGCGATCTTCTCACCCGGTTCGATACGCAGAGACACCCCGTTAAGCAAAGGTCCGTCGCCTTCACCATAATCATGCGAGATATCCTTCAGTTCCAGAGCTTCATCCCCCATCTGGCGCTTGGCACTAAAGACGATACTCGGGTCACGGCGGGAAGAAGGCTTAATATCTTCGATATTGATCTTTTCAAGCTGTTTCTGACGTGATGTCGCCTGCTTTGCCTTCGAAGCATTTGCCGAGAAACGGCGAACGAAGGCTTCAAGATCAGCCTTCTCTTTTTCCGCTTTTGAGCGGTCTGCTTCTTGCTGTTTAAGCATTACCGTTGATGCGATATACCACTCATCATAATTACCTGTGAACTGACGGATCTTCTGATAATCGACATCCAGGATATTCGTTACGACAGAGTTAAGAAAGTGTCTATCATGAGAGATTACGACCAGCGTTCCCTCATGGCGTTTAAGTTCGTTCTCCAACCAGCCGATCGTCTCGATGTCAAGGTTGTTCGTCGGTTCATCCAGGAACAAGACCTCAGGCTTTGGAAAAAGGACCTGTGCCAAAAGGACTTTGATCTTGGTCGAACTCTCGACAGATGACATAAGGTCCTGGTGGACTTCAGAAGGAATACCGAGGTTCTCAAGAATCTTCGTGATGTGCACGTCGTATTCATAGGTCGGATCTTCTTCGACACAGATCGTCTCCAGTTCGGCTAAACGATCATTGGTCGCATCGTCTTCAAAGTCACCCGAGACATAGAGCTCTTCTTTCTCTTTGATCGCATCATAAAGACGGCGGTTACCGTAAAGGACTGCGTCCATTACAGTAAAGTCTTCAAAAGCATACTGGTTTTGACCCAATACGCCGACCTTTAGCCCTGAACCAATGGAGACATCGCCTTCATAGTCTTGGATCTGACCCGAAAGTATCTTTAAAAACGTTGTCTTTCCTGCTCCGTTCGCACCAATA
>JBFEYG010000131.1:0-7296 GCA_041562275.1 Sulfurimonadaceae bacterium
GTTCATGCTGCGGAAAGTGTTTACCCAATTCTCTTGTCACTGCCTCTGTCATCAGGATCATGTTTTCTATATCCAGCCAATAATGCGGGTCCGCTTCTTCATCACCATGATCGTGGCCTTCATGACCTTCATGTTCCTCTTCACACCCACGCTTAAGATTGACAAACTCACTCATATTGACTTGGTTTGGATACTCTTTTTTAATCCACGGTTCCATGCCAAGCCCGTTAAAAATAAAAAGTTCTGCCTTGGAAATCTCTGCTATCGTCTTTACCGAGGGAATGTAAGTATGTGCTTCGACGCCGAAAGGAACAAGTTTTTTGACCTCTATTTTCTTACCTGCAACAGTCTTTGCTATCTCATAGACAGCAAAGTTTGTCACTGCGATATAAGGGTTCGTATCTTGCGTTCTGCTGTTGTTTTCAAACATAAACATCTCACCGATAAATACAGCTAGCAAGAGTGCGACAAGGATCAAGGCTTTTTTCATGAATAAACTTCTTTGGATAATCTTTTTAAAACGCACATTATAGCGTGTTACTGCGGTTTTATATAGACTCACATAAACTCTAAGATAAATTTTGCTATAATTTCGCAATTTTTAAACTTAGGAATCTTAATGACATCTATATTGCTCATAGTCCAGATTGTTTTAGTCGTTCTTTTAACAATTGCTGTACTTCTACAAAAAAGCTCAAGCATCGGTCTTGGTGCGTACAGCGGTTCAAACGAATCTGTTTTCGGGGCTAAAGGACCGGCAAGTTTTCTTGCTAAAATGACCTTTTTCCTTGGTTTTCTTTTTGTTGCTAACACCATCGCGATGGGCTATTTTTACGCACAAGAGAGCAACGCTTCTGTTATCGACACCATCATCGAAGATACAACTATCGCTGCACCTTCCGCTGCACCGGTTGAGACGGAAGTTCCTGCTTCGACTGAAGCAAACCCTTC
Source organism: Sulfurimonadaceae bacterium (assembly GCA_041562275.1). GTDB lineage: Bacteria > Campylobacterota > Campylobacteria > Campylobacterales > Sulfurimonadaceae. The sequence goes on from JBFEYG010000131.1 coordinate 952, forward strand.
AAAATAATGAGAAAAGCGCTACTCTTTGCGCTTATCTCCCTTACACTTTGGGCAGATGCCCATCTTTTTGTCTACCATCGTTTCGGTGATGACAAACACGCTTCGACAAACACATCCATAGAGATATTAAAACAACAGTTTGAGTTTTTTAAACGCAACGATTATGAGGTCGTCACACTGGACAGACTCAATCGTGCACTCAAAACAGAAAAAAATATCCCTGACAATTGGGTTGTACTCTGTATCGATGACAGCTACAAAAGCTTTTATACCAACGCCTTGGAACTGTTTAAAGCGTACAACTATCCTTTTGCTCTTTTTGTCTATATCGAAGCGACCGACAAAGGCTATCAGGATTTTATGAGCTGGGAGCAGATCAAAGAGGCCGCCAAGTTCGGCGAGATAGGACTGCATTCATACGGCCATAAACACATGGTCTCTTTATCCGAAGACGAAATCAAAGAAGACACCGATAAAGCGCTTCTCTCTTTTGAAAAAGAGCTGCAGTTCAGGCCGAAGTATTATGCTTACCCTTACGGCGAGTTTGATGCAAAAGTAAAAAAGGCCATAGCTTCCTACGGTTTCGAGCTGATCTTAAACCAGAACGTGGGCGCTGTCAGTATCAAAAGCCCGCGAGACGATCTCGACCGCATTGCTCTGACCGGGAAAGTCAATCTTAAACACAAGCTTCGTATTACCTATCTTAATGCGACATGGCATGCACCAAAAAGCTATCCGATAAATGGAAAACTTAATGATATTCACGTTACAATGCCAAAATCAATTTCTAAGGCAGAACTTTATGTCACCGGAGGAGGTTGGGAGTACGTCAAGGTCAAGGACGGAGAGTTTAAAACGGACAAACTCTACCCTCTTAGCAAAAGTCGCACCCGAATCATAATCAAATCCGGAAATGCCTATTCAAGTAAAATTATCGTAAAGGAATAAAATGATTGATGAAATTCTAGAAGAATGTAAACTGAATATGGAAGGCTCTCTCGAGCACATGCACTATAGTTTCAAAAGCTTACGCACAGGAAAGGTAATGACCTCTATCCTTGACGGTATCAAGATCGACTATTACGGTACGCCTACCGCATTGGATCAAGTCGGTTCTGTTATCGCTACCGATGCAACGACAATAGTTATCTCTCCTTGGGAAAAGCCCCTTGTCGCGGACATCGAATCTGCTATCTCGAAGGCCAATATCGGTGTCAACCCAAATTCTGATGGCGAAAAGATCATCCTGAACTTTCCACCTATGACCGTTGACCAACGTAAAGAGACCGTTAAGAAGATGAAGGGCATGGGTGAAGATGCCAAAGTCTCTGTTCGCAACGACAGACAAAAAGCGAACAACGACATCAAAAGACTTGAAAAAGAAAAAGAGATCACAGCCGATGAATCAAAAGCGGCTCAAGAGTCTGTTCAAAAGATCACTGACAGCTATATCACTAAGATTGACGCGACTCTTAAGACCAAAGAAGCAGAAATACTTAAAGTATAAAATATTCGAAGAGAGGATGAAACCTCTTTTCTTCTCACTTTTCCAAGGACAGATAATGGACGTTAAAAAAATATATATGGATGCCAATGCTCTTTTAGAGGGGCACTTTAAACTTTCATCAGGCAACCATTCGCAATACTATCTTCAATCGGCAAAGGTTCTTGAAGACCCTAAGAATGCAAAAGTCCTGGCTGAAGGTGTGGCGAAACAGATCCAAGAGAGCGGGCTTGAAGTCGATACTATATGCGCACCGGCACTTGGTGGTCTGATCGCAGGTTTTGCACTTGCGACAGCCCTTGATAAACGCTCTATCTTTGCTGAACGTGTTGAAGGTGTAATGAACATCCGCCGCGGTTTTGAGATTGCCAAAGGTGAGCGCGTCATGATCTGTGAAGACATCATCACAACAGGCGGTTCCGCTATGGAAGCTGCAGCAGCCGTTGAGGCATTGGGCGGAATCGTAGTCGGTTTTGCAGCCCTTGCAAACCGCGGTTTTTGTGACAGACAAAATTCTGATATCACCAAAAAACCAAACTGCAAACTGCCTGAAGGTGTACCTTTCTTCGCCCTGGATGATTTTACTTTTGAGATGTACACACCTGAAGAGTGCCCTTTGTGTAAAGAAGGAAAAACTGAAGCAGTCAAACCTGGGTCGCGGGGGAACTAAAGCCTCTGCTTTAGTCTTCTGTCATACCACCAAAGTGTGTAAGCGAGAAGTTTGTACGCTCTTCTCTGTTCTGATGGGTGTCTGCCACTCTGTCAATCCAATTAAGGCGCTTAACTAAGCCTTGTGCATTCGCGATCTGGATCGCTAAGCCCGGCCTTGCATTCAACTCCAACAGCATTGCCCCTTTCTCTTCGTCCAGGACAATATCAACACCCAGATATCCAAGATTCGTCATATCATACGAAGCCGATGCCAGATCCAGAATCTTGCTCCAGTGCGGTATCTCCAATGTCGACAAAGTCACTTCTGTATCCGGATGTTCTTCTACCGGTCTGTTGAACTGTACCGCGCTGATAGCTTTACCCGTAGCAATGTCTATCCCAACACCGACAGCACCTTGATGCAGATTAGCTTTACCGTCGCTGGCAGAAGTCGACAGACGCATCATAGCCATTACCGGATAACCTCTGTAGACGATGACCCGGATATCAGGAACCCCTTCAAAACTAAACTTCTCAAACACTTTATCAAAGGTGATCAGCCTTTCCAGAAGAGCAATGTCATCTTTTCCACCCAAAGAGTAGAGGCCGCTCAAGATATTCGACACATGACGTTTGATCTCCTGTTCTGTTAACTTTTCACCGTTTGGCTTGACAAAACAGTCTCCCTCGCGTGCGTTGATGATCAAGATACCTTTTCCACCACTTCCACGCGCGGGCTTAATAGCAAACCCCTTGTCTTTTGGAAGAATATCAAGGATATTTTTTATCTCGCCTTGATACTGTATATAGCCATACAGCTCCGGAGCCTGCAGACCATGCTTTTTGATCAATTGTTTCGTCTTCAGTTTGTTATCGACCAAAGGATAAAGGGATCGGTCATTGTACTGACTGATATAATTAATGTTGCGCGCATTCATACCTAAAAGCCCCAAACGTCTTAGTTCAGAGGGAAAAGCAAGCTTCATGACCGTTTTACCATAGAAGCAAACCTATACAGCTCGCTTAGCCTATAACCGCTATAGCGACCGATCAGGATAATAATCCCAAGGACTGCCAACAAAAACTCCGGAAAAGTGTAGGTCCAAAACTGCATGATCTCATTTGTCATCACAATATAAGCTGCAATCGCAGCAAGCAAAGATCCGCTGCCTTGCTTTAATACCTCCGACACCCCATCCTCTTCCCAAATGATCGACATCCTCTCAATGGTCCATGCCAGAATGATCATCGGAAAGAAGGTGATATTAATAGCATCCTGTATCCCCAGTTTATACGCTAGGACAGCGACCATTGCCATGATCCCGACAACAATGATCAAAACCGCAGATATCCTGGCAACAAGGAGGAGATTAAGATGTGAGAGATAGGAACGGACAATAAGCCCTGTACTAACGATCACCAAGAACATCACGACTCCGGGAACAAGTTCAGTCTGCATAAAGGCCATTGCCAGCAAGATAGGCATAAAGGTACCCGATGTCTTGATCCCTACAAGCACCCTTAACAGCACAATAGCCAAAGCACCGATGGGAATTAGCAGAAGGCGTTTGAAGGTGTTTTGTGATTCATTAGGCAGGATAAAAAGTGAAAAGTCCAAAAAGGAGATCTGCTCCTCGTCTCCTGTGATCAAAGCCACATTACGCGCCGGCAGTACAGACTCCGTAATAGAAAAATGTACTGCAGAGTCTTTTACACCCTCAGCGTCCAATATCGATGCGGCTCCTCTCTGCCAGATAAAAAGTCTGTCCGATTTGTCAACCTTTCCTTTATACATATCAAAAAGCTGCCATTTCCCGTCATCATAGACTTCGATCATCGGTTTTAATGAAACGTTTTTATGCCCGTCTATAAGCTCCAAGGCCCCTATGCGACGCAAGTTGACTTTTTTCTCTTCAAGCAGCATGGCGATAAGGTCACGCAGATCTTTTTCTGAATGGATATACTTGCGCTTTAACATCTCGATTGCCTGAGAATCATCTTCCTGATTAAAGGCAAAGATCATGCTTGCCGCCATACTTGCATCATCGGCAGAGTGCTCATATGCATCCTGCATGATCACATCAGCAGCTTGTATGATGGCACTGCTTGCTTCGATACTGCTTTTCTTCGGAAACTCTTTTTGTTCAGGCGGGACATAACTCTCATCCATGATCACATCGATCGAATAGTACAGGGTCTGTTTGCCCGAGACTTTTCGTTTCGCCCACTCTCCGCGTGTGTACCCGTCACGTTGTGCCTTGGTGTAGCCATAGTTAGGGGAAGAGGCACTCTCATTATGGATCGACATTCCCTTTTGTCCTACCGGCAAGGCGAGAGAGATAAAAGCGTTCTCTTTTGTCCCCTTAAATGTCACCTTCGCCTCAATATTCCATACGCTCCGCTTCTCTCCGCTAAACAGAGGAAATCCAAGCACATTGATCTTGTAAGCCATGATTCCCAAGGCAATACCCACAAGTAAAAAAGAAAAGATATAGATCTGAAATCGAGAGGTCATCTGTTTTCCTTAACCGGTTTTTGAGTATATTTTTTGGACACATCGACGATGGCATTACCCTTGAGATAATTTCTGCCGATTAGAACCGGATATTCGTATTGACCTCTGTCCGTCAGACTCAGTTCAACGAGATAGGATAAGGACGAAATATTCAGCCGCATCTTCACGACATACCTTTCCTGTCCTTCTTGTAAATGACGCTTGACTTTAATTGTTCTAATGACCTCTGTTTTAACTTGAATGCGTTCGTTTTTCTTGTTTACCATCTCAAAATGCACCCAGTCTTTTCCATCTCGCTCAAAGGGAACAATGTTTTCTGCATGCATAGAACTGCGTTTTGCTCCACTGTCAATACGCGCATCAAGCATGATCTTATGCGCAGGAAAGTAGACTTTCTCGACCTCGCCCAAAACGATCTTGTCATAATCCCTATAGATCACCTTGGGAGAGGGACATGGCTCTGCTACGGGACATGCCGGGCATGCTTCAGCCTCAGGACAGGGCTCTCTCTCAAGCCCGATGTAGGTGACCTTTTCATTGTTAATGATCGTCGGTTCTTTGATAATGATCTCTTTGATAACCTTTGGGCGTGCCTCTTGTTCAATACACCCCGAGAGGACGACTAGACTTATGACTGCTAAAAAAAACTGTTTGACCACTCTATACTCCTACCTTGCACTGTATGCTGTTTTCCACCAATATCCTTGCCACTTCTTCTTTTCCATCTATCATAGCATGAATAGAAAGACCTTCAAGCATCTTTTTCTCTTCAAGACTCACAACTTTAACAATAAGATTAATCGGTTTTTCATACCTGTTTATCGCCTCTGAAATAAGAAGTTTTTTCTCCGCATTGTCAAGCGTGACGATAACTGACGAGGCATCTTCAGCATGCAATGCCTCCAGGATGGACTCTTTTGACATATCTCCGTAATAGATCTCTTCGCCATCATCAAGACCCTCTTTGACATGCTTCAAAGAGTTGTCGACTATGATATAGTCGACCCCTTTTTTTCTAAGCTCTTTGACAACAAACTTTCCTACAGTAGAGTATCCGCAGACAATAATGTGATCTTTATGCCTTTGCACTTTCTGCATATCATACTCATGGATGTTTTCAGGGAACATCTTGTTCACGATCATATGTATGCGCGTCATCATAAATGGTGTTAAGATCATCGAGACAACGACCACCAATACCAATACGTTCATCAACTCACTTCCAATGAGGTTGGCCGCACTCGCAAGTGCAAAAATAGCAAATGAGAACTCTCCGACCTGAGAAAGAGAAAGTGCTGTTTTCATCGCATTTTGCCGCTTAGTGCTAAAACTCATCACAATAAATATAATAACCGTTTTTACGAAGAGTATCCCGATCAGAAGCGCGAAGATCAGAGCAATATGCTCAAGGAAATACAAAACATCTATTTTCAAACCTACTGTAATGAAGAAAGTTCCAAGAAGCAGGTCTTTAAACGGTCCAATATCCGCTTCGACCTTATGATGGTACTTTGTCTCTGCAATGATCATCCCGGCCACAAAAGCACCCAAGGAGTACGTAAACCCTGCAGCATGCGCCATGTAAGAAGCACCCATGACGATCACCAATACCGATCCCATGAAGAGTTCATCCTGTTTAGTATTGGCGGAAAAGTGTAGCAGCCAGGTCATGACA
>JBFEYG010000132.1:0-7166 GCA_041562275.1 Sulfurimonadaceae bacterium
AGGCTGTCAAAGCCTTGCTCTTCGGCCAGTAAAAATGCACTCTGGCCCTTGATCATGATCTCTTTATAACGTTCTTCTTCAAGTGTGATCCCCATAGACTTAAGGATCTCGAAGTTGGCCGTAAAGTACCATTTTTCTGTCTCGACAAGCACGCCGTCATTATCAAATAATATATATTTTTTCATAAGCGAATTATAACCAACCTGATGCTGAATGTTATTCATGTGAAAATGTCGTTTAGAGACAATCGTCTTTTAGGGGCTATGCCTGTCTATGGGGTGGCATCCAGAATGCCCGTGTGTTTTAAAGGAATAGTGTCTATATCCCAGTACAGGGATAATCATTGTCAATGCAAGCGTACTGACCAGCAGTAAAGAGAACAAGGAACCGTTCAGCATATGCTCAGCCGATAATAGTTCTGCCGTTCCAAGGCCAAGACCATAGGGCATGCCAAAACCAGCAAAAAACCAAGGCGCATAATCCATGACAATGGCTTCTTCCGTCTTTCCATCTGCCCAAGGCTGATTATACACAACCAATACCTTAGACTTTATAGCTTTTATGTCATAAACAATATTCCAAAACCCTAATACAGATGTGAAGATAAATGCTGTTTGAAAAACTTCAAACAAGTTTGTGGCAGTACTGACATGACTCAACCAGGCAATCGTTGATGTCGCACTTCCAAAGACAAATCCGTGCTGCAATCTAAATTTTCCAATCTTATATTTTGAATCAAATTCCCATACCTTTAATACGTTGGTCCCGATGGCAGGGACTATGTAAGCATAGATGATAGGGATCAACCATGCCATCATGACAAGTTGAACAGAACCATTGGAACTTTCCCACCATAAAAAAAAGGACAGAGGCGTCAATATGATGGGTCCTAGATACTGATACCAGTTAAAAAACTGCCTGTTCATTTTAGTCCAAATCTCATCTTATGTTTTTTATATACCTCTTTGCGAAAAAGCGTCGTGTACTTCCAGTAAGAGGCTATCCTCCACAAGGACTTCATGTTTGTCTTTACATCCGAGAACCGATAAAGAAGCGAAGGAAGCGTGTTGAACTTTACGCGCGCCTCATGACAGGCTGCCGTGAGCTCATCGGGTGTCATCGTCTTTGGGATGAAGGCCGCACTGTTAAACCTGTACTCCGGATGCAGCCACCATTTTCCGTCATACAAAAGTCTGTTTTCTTGCTCAAGCTGTCGATACAGGGGGGTGTTTGGGTAGGGCATTAAAATATTATATGCAGCGAGTGTGAATTTGTTTTTTAAGGCAAATTCCATAGTCGCAAGAATAGAGTCATAGGTATCATAATCATATCCCAAGGTAAAGGCTGCCCATGTCTGCATCCCATGCTCTCTCAATATCCGTATCTCATCTTCATAATTTGTAAAGCCAATCAGATTAGAAACTTTTTTAGCGTTTTCGAGACTTTCATGCGTGATGGATTCAAAACCCATGACATTGCCTATGTTTCCGCTGTCAGCCATCAGTCTCATCAGTTCACTGTCTTTGGTGATATCCAGACTTGCCTGAGATATCCATCTGACATTCATAGGTATAAGTTCCCTGCACAGATCTTTTAATGCTCTTTTGTGTGAACCGATATTGTCATCAACAAAAAATAAAAAACGCCGCTCTTGGCTCTCGATCTCCTGCAGGACTTCATCTATTTTACGTACATAATGTTTTTTATCAAAGTATTCGCTCACGGCACAAAAGCTGCACTCGTATTTGCAGCCGCGAGAAAACTGCATCAAAGACATAGGAAGGTAGCCTTTTCCTTTGTAAATCTCTCTTCTTGGCATGACTCCGCCAAGCTGTCCTATGCCGGGAGGTCCTTTGTATACTTTTTGTAGTCGGTTGTTTTGTACATCCTCAAGCACCTGTTTCCATGCGGTTTCTGCATCGCCCAAAAAAATAGAGTCTGCGTGGGCTTGGACTTCTTCAGGCAGTAATGAGACATGCATCCCGCCCATGATCACCGGCACGCCGCGGTCCATATATTCTTTAGAGATTTCATAGGCACGTCTTGCTGTATAGGTCTCCACCGTTATTGCGACAAGGTCTGTCTCTTCGTCATAAGGAATGGACTCCATTCTGTCATCATACAAGACAACCTCGATGTCAGCAGGAGTAAGTCCCGCAAGCACGCCTAACATCAATGGCTCCATTCGTCCTTCATCCACGTATAAACTGTGTTCTTGTCTTCCGATTGTCGGTTTGATCAACGTTATTTTCATGTCTACTCCCCTAAGACTTTATTTTGTTTTTGATGTACTTCTTTACGCGAGACAAAATTGGCCAAGGCAACCATGGATATTCTGAAGAGATTGAATTTATGTGTGGTAAAGAAGACTCTGCTGATAATCGATTTTAATGAATAAAACTCTTTTTTGACTTCAAAACACTTTTGGGAAAAAAGTTCCGGGCTCATCTGTTTCGGTGTAAAGATGGGGTCTCCGTATTTGTAGGATTCATCCTTCCACCAGGTTTCAGAGATAAGACGTCCTTCTTTTTTTAATCGATCGTATAAGGCTGACCCGGGTGTCGGCGTCAGCGGATTAAAGTTGGCGATCTCAAGTTTCGCCTCCATCGCAAAATCAAGACTCTTTTGAATGACCTCCGTGGTATCGTGGTCATACCCAAATACAAAGGTACCATACACTGCCATGCCTCTATCGTGGAACTTCTGTACAATCTTCATGTACTCACCTGCAACCTTGTTCCATTTCTTCCCCATCTGTTTGAGGTTGTCTTCATTTAGGGACTCAAACCCGATCAAGGCAAAGATGCAACCCGAACCTGCCAGCCGGTCTAAAAGGTCTTCGTCTTGAGCCACATCAATGCTGATTTGGCAAGACCATCGTATTTTCAAAGGGGTAAGTGCATCAAACAGTGCGTATAAATCTTTTTTTGAACTAAAAAGATTGTCATCCACAAAGAAAAAAAGTTTTTTTCTATCCATACCTGTAATCTCATCTATGACACTTTCAACCGATCTGACCCTCAAAGTCTCTTTATAAAAGGCGTGTATGGAACAAAACTCACATGAGAACCTGCACCCCCGGCTGTATTGTATTAATTCTACAGGAAGATACTTTTTATCACGGAAAATTGTTCTGTCCAGTCGATAATCATCCAGCTCCTTTGCATTGGAACCGCTATACGTTTTTTGGAGTCTATCCTCTTTAAAGTCATCTAAGAGTTCTTCCCAGCATCCCTCGGCATCTCCTATGACAATCGAGTCTGAATGTTCTAAGACTTCTGAAGGCAAGAGTGTAGGGTGGTACCCTCCCATCACAACAGTCACACCTTTTTGCCTATACCTTTTAGCGATCTCATAGGAACGTCTTGCAGTAAATGTCTCAACCGTTATGGCAACAAGGTCGGGGAGGTCGTCAAGAGGGAGTTCCTCTACTCTCTCATCATAAAAACTCAACTGTATATCTTTTGGCGTCCGTGCAGCCAAAATCGCAATAGACAAAGGGGTCAAAGCGTCTTTGGAGCGAAAGTTCCCTATGTTTGGACGGATAAGCGATATCTTTTCTAATCTCATAACAGTGCCACCTCCGGCTGTATTAAAAATTCTTTATTGAGTTCGGCCTCTTGCTGCCCGTCGTCAAAACCTACCATTTCTATGCAGGTCCTATAGACGTTTGCCTTGAGCTCTCTTTTTAAAAGAGCAAGGCTGGTGTGCTGTGAGGAAAGTCCTAAAGCACATGAACTTGCCCCTTTGGCTTTAGCCAACGAGGCTGCTTCCTTGAGACATCCCACAAAAAGCCCGCTTTTGCCGCAGGCAAAAAAAGAGATATAGACCTGTTCCAGCATGCTGTTTTCCTTAGGCAGCTCAACCCTCTGCGTGAGTCTCGCAAAAACATTGTAGAGTGCACGCAGCCAGGATAAAGGAGCTCTGTAGCTTTTGATCACACTCTGCTTAAACCTTCTTTGATCCCATAGCGCGAAACAAGCTTCTATCTCTCCGTCGGCATTCTCACGTATGTAGAAATCGTTGATGTCCAGACCAATTTCAGGTGATAGCCCGTTTAGCCACGCTTCGCTTAAACAGGGTGAGAAGTGGTAGGATTTGGCCTTGTGATTATAAAAGCTGACAAGACTTGGGATGTCTTCTAGTGATGCTGCTCTTGACTTTTTATTTTTGCATGAGAACTGTGTTGAGAAGATAAGTGTACTCATCTCTGCCAAAGGTCTGTAGGTAGGCATTCCATTCAGGTTTGCTTCAAGCACTCTGCGCGCTTTGGTGTTTTCACTTGCAATGCTTGTGATATAGATCGGTGCATCTTTTTGCATAGGCAAAAGTTTTTCAAGCGACTTGTAGCCGTATCTAAGAACCCTTATCTTGTTTCTGTACTTTTCATCTACGCGCAACTCTCCCAGATAGGCTGTGTTTTGTTCTTCTGCATTGACATGCAGATTCATATACGTACACGAGTACATACCGACACACTTGTCCTCATGGGTATCATATGCGATCATGGTATGGCTTTCGCCCATAAGGCCGTGTGCATCGAAATAGGACGGGTTCCGCTCTAAAGAAAGGTTTACCCAAGAGTCCATACTGTTTTCGCTTAATAGCTTTTTTAGGGCTTCATCATCGTCCTTGTTTGCGTTTCTATACAGAAGATTGCGGTCTGTGTATGCTTTGCTCATGACCCTGTCTTTACAAGTTCGCCGGTGTAACTCTCATCGCCTAGCGGATAGCCATTTCTTCCGCTTACATCTTTTCTGTGCATATAATTGATAGGAATAAAATTTCGTAGCATAAAGGCATTGCTTCTGTTTACTCTGCTGAGTAAACGCTTGAAGATACTGCTGAATGAATAGAAGTCTCTACGGGCCTGAACGCATAGTTCAGTGACTTCGGAGGGAGAAAACTGTTTTGGTGTAAAAGGCAGATCGTTATAGAAATAGTTGTCATCTAGCCACCATTTCTCATATAGCAGCCTTTTGTCCTTTTGCATCTGTTTAAAAAGAGGTGTTCCGGGGAAAGGGGTCAGATGGTTAAAGGCTGCAATATAAAACTTTTGATCAATAGCAAACTTGACAGCCTCCTCAAAAGCTTCTTTTGTGTCATGGTCATACCCAAAAACAAAAGTCGCATAGATCCGTATATTATATTTCCTTAGTTTATCCAATGCCTTTTCGTAGCCGCCGTGGGCCGTATTGAAGTTTTTATTCATAAGATCAAGGTTCTTCTCGTTTAGACTTTCAAAACCTATGAGGACACCCATGCATCCGCTCTCTTGAAGTAGGGACAAAAGCTCTTCATCTTGGGCACCGTCAATAGTCATCTGCGTAATCCAGCGTATCTTCAAAGGGATAAGAGCCCGTAAAAGTTCTTTGGCTTTTTTTATGCTTCCGATGAAGTTGTCATCAACAAAGAAAAAGACTTTCTTCGTTTTTTTCAAAGATCTGATCTCTTCAACAATATCATCAATCGGTCTATTGCGATGTGTACTTTCAAAGTAGGACTGTATCGCACAAAAGTCACATGAATACTTGCATCCTCTTCCTGTCTCAACCAAGCCTATGGGCAGATATCTTTTTTTTCCAAATATTGACCTGTCCAGACAAATCTTATCCAATAAAGGCCGATCCGCACTTTTATAGGTTTTTTTTAATCGCTTGTTTCTCAGGTCTTCTATTACTTCAGCCCAAATGTCTTCTGCTTCACCGATAACGATAGCTTCGGCATACTCTTGGACTTCATCAGGAAGAAGTGTGACATGAAAGCCTCCCATGATGACGGGAACACCTCTTTTTCTGTATTCGCTGGCGATCTGATAAGCACGTTTTGCCGTGTAGGTCTCTACCGATATCACAACAGCATCGGTTTTTCTGTCATAAGGGATTTTTTCCATCCTGTCGTCATAAAAATCCCGGCTTACATCTTTTGGAGTCAAGCCTGATATCGCTGCTGCAGGAAGCGGCTCCATCTGCCATGAACGGATATACTTCTCATTTTTTTTATGTCCGATCGCCGGGTGGATTATAGTGATGTGCATACTACCTCGTCTTTATTTTGGCACCGAGGTGCTCCATAGGGTTTGGCCATAGACTCTTGATCTGCCAATCGCAATTGTAATAACGGTCTAAATTGTTCGCGTAATAACGGTATCCGATGTTCGAGCTCAAGGCAAGCGGTTGAAAGTTTTTTGCTTTCCATAATCTTTTGGATATGCCGGCATAAGAGTAAACCTTTTTCCATACCTGTTCATGTCCTAAAGCCAGCTCTTGAACACTCATGTGCTTTGGTTCAAACACGACATGTTGGCCATCATATAGCTCCCAGTTTTTTGTCAATATTCTCTCCTCTGCCAAAAGACGCTGGTATAAAGGGGTCGAAGGGAAAGGCGTGGCAATAGCAAAACGGGGAAGATCTATCCCTGTCTCAAGAACAAACTCGGCCGTCTCATCAAAGGTGTCCAAGGTGTCATTATCCAGGCCAAAGACAAAGCAGCCTTGGATAGAGATCCCCAGGGAATGCAGTTTTTGGATCAGCGATCGGTAATCAACGGTCCCGTTAAACTGTTTTCTATTCTCTTTCAGGTTATCCTCTGAGATGCTTTCCAATCCCAAAAGAAGCCCTTTGCAGCCACTTCTAGCCATGAGCTCCAGCATCTCGTCATCATTGGCAATTAAAACTGTAGAGAGGCCAAACCATTGGAGGTCTAAGGGGATCAATCGCCTAAACAACTCTTTTGCATAGACCTTGTCCGAGACAAGGTTCAAATCAACAAAAATAATCTTTTTCTGACCCACCCGTTTGATGTCCTCGATGACCCAGTCAATGGGTTTTTGGTACTGTTTACTGCCCCAGGCCGTAGGTGCAACACAGAACTCACATTTATGGACACATGACCTTGTTGCCTCAAAGACCGCCTGGGTAAGAAAATGTTTTTTATCAAAGAGCTCTCTTTTTGGAAAGGGCATGTGCTCCAAACTAAAGTCACTGTTTTGCACATAGACCTCTTGTGCTTCACCATTTTTAAAATCTCGTAAAAACTGCGGCCAGGTCTGCTCTGCATAGCCGGTAATAATGACATCCGCATGCGCTTTCGCTTCCTCAGGCAAGAGTGTTACATGCGGACCTCCAAGAACCACCAAGATACCCCGTTCTCTAAACGTTTTAGC
>JBFEYG010000133.1:0-7061 GCA_041562275.1 Sulfurimonadaceae bacterium
AAGTTCTTCAGGCACAGAAGTATTCAAGTATCTGGCGGCAATGATAAGATCGGTATCGATATCTTTGCCAAAGTTCCAGACTTTACCTTCGATAGTTTGCATTAATAAGTCCTAGCTCAAGGGTTGAAGGCAACCGCAGTCTTGCGACTTCTGGCACCTGCCCTTTAATAAATTTTTGTGATTTTAGCCAAAGAGAGGTTTAATGTAGTTTAAAAAGCGGTTTAAATGCATTCATACTATTTAATAGTAGCCCGTTTTAGGCTACTTATTAACGTTTAAGATTGACAACAGTCTGCAGCATCTCATCGGAAGTAGTGATCGCTTTTGAATCCGCTTCATAGGCTCTTTGGCCTGTGATAAGCTCAGTGAGCTCAACGACAAGCTGCACGTTAGATAGTTCGACAAAGCCCTGTCTTAGAATACCAAGACCATTTAGGCCTGGAGTATCTTCAATAGGAACACCTGAAGACTCAGTTTCAAGAAACAGTGTATCGCCAAGCGAATGAAGTCCGGCAGGGTTTATGAAGTTGATCGTTGTTATCTGCCCTATTTGAGTTGCCTGTGTCTGCCCGGGCTGGATGACACTGACAATTCCGTCTGTTCCAATGCTGATATCAGTAGCGTCATCAGGTACTACGATCTCAGGAACAAGCCTGTATCCGTCTGAATTTACTATCGTACCGTTCTCATCCAGTTTGAAGGCACCGTTACGCGAATACGATTGGGTCCCGTCAGGAAGCTCTATTCTGAAAAATCCTTTTCCCGTGATGGCTACATCGAGATTATTGCCGGTCTGTTTAAGGTTTCCTTCTGTAAATATCTTTGTGATGGCTGTAGGACGGACACCCAATCCCACTTCTATACCTGTAGGAGACTTCGTAATCTGCGAAGTTCCGGTGCCAGCGTATTCGAGCGTCTGATACATAAGGTCGGCGAATTCCGCGCGTGAAGACTTGAAACCGATAGTGTTTACGTTGGCAATGTTGTTTGACGTGTTGTCGATTTGAAGTTGTTGTGCCAGCATCCCTGTTGATGCTGTATATAATGATCTCATCATGGTCTATATCCTTAAGCTCTTAAGTTGGCAATCTTTTCGATTGCATCACGGTTCATATCGTTCATCTGTGTATCCATTGCTTTTTGGTACATGCCGACAAGACGCTGAGACTCGATCATGCCCACCATTGATCGAATAGCATTGACGTTGCTTTTCTCCAAAAAACCCTGTGCGACTGCACCGCTGTTTTTGACAGCCATAAGTTTGTCTGCAGCGTCCGGGGTGTAGAGATTGTCACCGGAAGCCTTTAGCGCACTGATGCTTTCTGGTTCGACCAACAAAAGTTCTTTAGCGGGAATAAAACGTTCATTTCCGGAGACAAGATAGGAGAACTTCCCGTTCTTATCCAACTCGACACTTGTTGCGTCCGAATTGAACTGAATAAAATCACCGCTTTGAAAATAGTCCGCAGGAAGTACTTTGTAGCCCTGCTTGGTGACAAGAACACCTTCGTCGTTCAGTGCGAATGCGCCATCTTTACTCAGCTTGACTCCATCAGGCGTAAGTACGGCGAAGAACAGGTTCTTCTCTTTTAGGGCGATATCAAAGGTGTTGGACGTTTGTTGAAATGCACCGACCTGCATATCTCTGTATGAGTCAACGACCTGAGGGACTCTGGCAAAACTTCTGTGCGTGAACTTAGCCGCTTCTTTGGTTTGGTTCTCTAAGGGAAGCTCATCCCTCTTTTCCTGATAAAGACGTAAAAAATCCCCGACAACGAGATCTTGACGCTTATATCCGTTTGTGTTTAGATTGGCAAGGTTGTTTGTGATGTTTTCCATACGTGAAAACTGTGCAACCATCCCACCCGCAGCAGAATAAAATCCATTTTGCATCTGTGCTCCTTGATAATTATGAAAAGTAAAAAGCAAACACCGTTCCATAAAAAGCAAACAAATGATTTAAACAAAACAATTGATCTTAAAAAAAACATATTACTTCCCTGTAGCTCACAGCTGTATGGGGCACAGCTAAACTTAATAATTATTTCGGTATAATCCAACCTTAATTTCAAATTAGAACGACTTCCCAATATAACCCCCCAAGGAGACCTCTTTGTCTGCAAAAGAGCTAAACAAAAATTTAGAAGATTTATTTGTCGACCACACCGATGATACCTGTATCACCTATGAAGATATTGTTGAGCTTTTTGATAAAGCACCGACTTCAGCACAAGTAAAGAACATTATCAAGTATGCACAAAAATATAAAAAATGTTTATTCACCTCTTCTGAACATGCCAAGGTCCTGAACGAACAGGAGTCTGAAGCCCGTCGTGCGGCACAGATGAAGATGATCGAAGACGCAAACAACGAAGACTTCGACATTATGAAAGAGAGAGAACTTCTTGAGTGGTCACGTTCGGATTCGCCTGTACGTATGTATTTGCGCGAGATGGGGCAGATCCCACTTCTGACCAAAGAAGAAGAGGTCTCTATCTCGAAGCGTATTGAAAATGGTGAGAACATCATCTTGGATGCGATCTGTTCCGTTCCTTACCTTATTGACTTCATTCTGGACTATAAAGACCCTCTTATCAACAGAGAACGTCGGGTAAAAGAGTTGTTTAAAAACTTTGAAGATGATGGAGACAGCGGCGATGACAACAGTTCTGATGACTCTTCTGATGATGATACAAACGAAGAGAAAGAGATCAAGTTCACGGCCAAAGACAAAAAACGTGTAGAAAAAGTCGTCACGAGCTTCAAGGCCCTCGAAAAAGCAAAAAAAGAGTGGGTCAAATCCACCGAGAAAGAATTTCCTGAAGACAAAGACGATATTGAACATATCTCTCACCATTTAAATGCCAGCTTTAAAAAGAAGATCTTAAAAGAACGCCTGCTTGACCTTGGGCCGACGTCAAAATTGATCAATGAACTTGTCAAATCTATGGAAACCGCACTTCACAGTGATGACGGCTTTGACAAAGAACTTAAACGTTTGGAATACAAACTCCCTCTGTTTAATGAGACATTGAAGAAAAACCACAAAGCACTTCTAGAGGAGATCGTTGACCTTTCCAAAGAAGATGTGACAGCCAAAGTTCCTGAAGCGACTATGGTAAGTACCTACATGGAGATCAAAAAGCTTATCCAGACAAAAGAAGCTTCAAAAGACAGCTTTGATATGGAACCAGAAAAACTGATGGATATCCTTGAGCAGATCAAGCGCGGTAAAGAGATCTCTGAGGTCGGCAAGACCCGTATGGCTAAATCAAACCTTCGCCTTGTCGTCTCTATCGCAAAACGCTACACTAACCGCGGTCTTCCTTTCCTTGACCTTATCCAAGAAGGTAATATCGGGCTTATGAAAGCTGTCGACAAATTTGAGTACAAAAAAGGCTATAAGTTCTCGACCTATGCGACATGGTGGATCCGTCAGGCAATCTCGCGTGCAATTGCAGACCAGGCACGCACGATTCGTATTCCTATTCATATGATCGAGACGATCAACCGTATTAACAAGATCATGCGTAAACACCTTCAAGAAGAAGGAAGAGAGCCGGATGTCGATACAATCGCAAAAGAAGTCGGGCTTACAGTTGAAAAGGTCAAGAACGTCATCAAGATCACAAAAGAGCCAATCTCCCTTGAAGCACCAATCGGTAATGAAGAAGATGGGCGCTTCGGTGACTTCATAGAAGACAAAAACTCGATATCTCCGGCAGAGTCTATACTAAAAGATGACTTGAAGCTTCAGATTGAAGGTGTACTTGAGCAGTTGAACGAGAGAGAAAAAGCTGTCATCAAGATGCGATTTGGAATCATGGATGATGAAAGCGACCGCACGCTAGAAGAGATCGGCAAAGAGCTTAATGTTACACGTGAGCGTGTCCGCCAGATAGAGTCTTCAGCCATTAAAAAGCTTAAGCATCCAAAAGTCGGACGTAAGCTTAAGAACTATATCGAAGAGTAGCGTGTGAACTTTTGTGAAAAGTGGATTGAGTATGATTACAATCCCTATTTTTTATTTGATCAAAATGGCAAGATAATATCGCTCAACAACGAGGCCCAGTATCTGCTGGGACACGTCGAAACAAAACAGTTGTTTGAACTTGCGGTGACCTACGCGAATGCTAATACGGGTTTTAAGACCAGTTTTCTTGACCTGGAGTTCGGACGGTTTCGTTTCTTCGCCCTGATGGTCGGGTACGACAATGAAGAGGAGATAGGGCTGCGTCTTTTTCAGCACCCTGCTTTCCACTACTCCAAACCGGCGTACGAAGGTTCTTTGGTAAACATATACACCTTGCTCGACCTGTGTATCAGTTCAAACTCCATTGGGAAAACAACACAATTCACCAAGGACCTTGATCCAACCATTCCCGAGATCCGTATGCATACGGAAAACTTCATCAAGTTGCTCAACAAGGTCTACAGCCTGCATGAAGATTCAGAAGTCATAGATACGAAACTTTATTTTCGTGTCGGTGAGTATATTAAGACGGAAGAGAAGAAATACACACTCTTTTCTATTGAAGTCAAAAGTGACTTTGCCAAACCCAACAAGGTATCGGAAGTCCGAATGTTGGCAGAAAAGATGAATATCTATATCGACTTCAAGTCAAATGTCACCCTGCTAAACATACCGCTTATCACAGATTAAGCGGTTTACGAACGTACTTTTATCCAGGTCTTTCCGAGTATCACTGCTGACACTATCCCAAATCCCAGACCCAGTAAAAAAGCAAAGATATCCAATATATGATTATTGTTAAGTGCGACAAAACTCAGTATTAAAAACAGGTAAGGGATAAAACGCCATGGCGAAAGTATGCCTGTTGTCGACTTTACTGTCTTCTTGAAGGTCTCCTTGTTTTGCTTGAGACGCTTTTTTTCTTCTTTGATGACTTCTTTAAGGTCCTGTTTTTCTTCTGTTTCTAAAGACTCCTCTTCGTACAGTTCGTAAGGATCCTCTATCTTCTCAAACAGTGCCTGATCCAGGCCTTCGCCTGCGTCCATTCGTCTTTGGATCATACGTTTGTATCCGCTGAACGACCCCAGGATAATAAACATAGCAGCAAAAAAAGCAAGCTCAAAGTTTAGCAGCCAGTACCAATATCCCTGTACAAAAAGAACAAGAGCAAAGACAAGTTTGACCAACAACAGTCTATAGATAAGCTTACGCATCGTCCTCGTCATCATACAAAGGCTTTTGATCCTGATATCTTGGGTTGTTCTTCTTAAGCTCATCAAACTCACGTATCTGCTTTTTGTAGGCTTTGAAAACATTTAAAAATGCAGCAGAAATCCCGATAAAGACGCCGATCCACAAGACCCATTTGACATCAAAAAGCTTTTGCAGTCCGATGCCTATACCCACACCGATCAGTACGGCTACGACCATAGAGACACCCAATGAAAGCGTGTCAACGCCTTCGATGATCGGTTTTATCCTTGGTTTTTTTTCTTCTGACATTATATTCTGCCCATCACTTTTTCAGCCGCTTTGATCGTTGTTTCGATCATCTCATCTGTTGTCGCTGTAGATATAAAACCTGTTTCGTACTGAGAACAGGCAAAATAGATGCCCTCTTCAAGCATTCCGGCATGAAAGGCTGCAAAACGGTCTGTATTGCTATTGCAGGCATCAGCAAAGTTCTTAACCGGCTTGTCATTGAAGAAGAAACCGAACATCGAACCTCTGACATCTGTCTGAAGCGCAAAGCCGTTTGCTTCTGCCGCTTTTTTCATTCCTTCA
The DNA here is from genome assembly GCA_041562275.1 of Sulfurimonadaceae bacterium. Classification (GTDB taxonomy): domain Bacteria; phylum Campylobacterota; class Campylobacteria; order Campylobacterales; family Sulfurimonadaceae. The sequence continues at coordinate 5,759 of JBFEYG010000133.1, forward strand.
AGCAGACGTATAGCACGTTTTTCCAAGATACCGAACAAGATCGACTTGTCTTTAAGTTTGGTGATCGCAGCTAATCCTGCTGCCATTGCAACCGGATTTCCGCTAAGTGTACCAGCCTGGTAAACCGGTCCTTCCGGTGAAAGCTGTGCCATGATCTCTTTTTTTCCGCCGAAGGCACCCACAGGCATACCGCCACCGATCACCTTGCCCATAGTGATAAGATCGGGTGTAGTGCCCGTTATGTCTTCAGCCCCGCGTAATGTCGCTCTGAACCCGCTCATGACTTCATCGAAGATAAGCAGTGTCCCATGTTCGTCACACAGCTTTCGAAGTTCGGCCAGGAAGTCTTTGTCGGCAGGGACAAGACCCATGTTTCCCGCTATCGGTTCGATGATGATACAGGCGATGTCTTGGCTCTGTTCAAAACATTTTTTAACACTGTCAATATCATTGTATTTCGCCAATAGCGTGTGTTTGGTGAAGTCAGCGGGAACGCCGGGTGAAGACGGCGTTCCAAAAGTGATCATTCCCGAGCCAGCCTGTACGAGCAAAGAATCACTGTGGCCATGGTAGCACCCTTCAAACTTGATGATGTCATCTCTGCCGGTGTATCCACGTGCCAAACGAATAGCGCTCATCACGGCTTCTGTCCCACTGCTGACAAAGCGTATTTTCTCTATAGAGGGGATCAGATCGATGACAAGTTTTGCAAGCTCCGTTTCTGCCAAGGTAGGTGCACCGAAACTAAGACCGTTTCTGACCGCTTTAATGACAGCATTTTCAATACTCTCATCAGCATGACCGAAAATAAGAGGCCCCCAGCTTTGAACATAATCGATATATTTGTTGCCATCGATATCGACAAGATAACCGCCCTCGCCTTTTTCAATAAAGAGCGGGGTCCCGCCGACACTTTTGAATGCACGCACGGGAGAATTCACACCGCCCGGGATCAGCTCTTGTGCCTTGTTAAATGCGTCTATACTAGATTTTGTGTTCATGGATTTCCTATGAATATAATAATGCAGAAGTATATCCAAAGAGTTTTAAACGCAATTTATTCTAAATCGATATAATGCTAAAAATAAATCAGATCCTCCCTTGCCGGGGGATTTAAAAGATGGTGGATGAGCAGAAGTACAGCGGCTTTATTGATTGCGATCATGTTCCATCTTTTACTATGGCTGATCTTCTATTTATTTATGCAGGCAAGCCCCAAAAAAATTAATAAACCTCAAGAGAATCGCATCAAAGTCGCACTCAAAGAACAGCCCAAGAGCTCAAAGAAATCGGCTGCGATAGA
>JBFEYG010000134.1:0-7030 GCA_041562275.1 Sulfurimonadaceae bacterium
ATCTTCTGATTGTATTCTTTAAAAATTTTTGTTAATACTTTTGTAACACTTTTTATTTATAATCTGACTATGAATTCTGCCGGACTGAAATACAAATCATTTTTTTATTCTGTTTCTATACACATGTTCCTTGTATTGATAATAGCTTTTATCTATATCAAGCAAGAGAAAGAACATGAGACCTATAGTCTTGTGAACCTGAACTCTATGACTATCTGCTCGCCTGCTGTCCAAAGCGCTCCCGATTCGAGCACACTAAAAGTCCGTCATACAAAAACACCCCCTCCTGAAGTCGCAGCTGAAAAGAAAACAGTTGTAAAAAAAGTCAAAAGAGTTGTTCAGGCAAAGAAACCTGTCGTGAAAAAAACAGAGACTGCTCCGCTGAAGACTGTCGCGATGCTTGAAGAGAAGGTCATGCCTCAGCCGGTACAAGAAGAGGACGTTCAAGAAGAAGAAACAGTTGAAGCGCCGGAGCAGAAAAATGCACCGCCTGTGATGGAAGAAGCCTCTGTACAGGAACAGAGTGCACAAACAGTGGTCAGTGCAGAACCGGAACTGAGCTATGAAGCACAGTACATGGAAGACCATATCGCACTTATCAATGCTCTGATCAAGAAAAATCTCTCCTATCCTAGGCTGGCGCAAAAACGCGGATTGCAAGGCAAGACAATGGTCTCGTTTACTCTGGGCATAGACGGAAAGATAAGTGATATTGAAGCCTTGGGCTTTATCGCCTCTATCTTGAAGAAGTCGGCTATCAAAACAGTGCAGAAGGCCTCTTCTTCATTTCCTCATCCCAAAGAGACTTTGGCTTTGCGTATTCCTATTGTCTATAAGCTATATCAACATTAATATTCAATATAATTTCGTTTAATCAAGAGATTTGGGGAGACTATGTCGATTTACAGAGAATATGACATTCGCGGGATCTTCGAAGAAGAGCTGAACGAAGATACGGTCAAGAAGATCGGATACACCTTGGGCAAGCAGGTTGAAGGCAAGTATGTGTGTATCGGCTATGATGCACGTACGCATTCGCCTAAACTTTTTGAATGGCTGTGTGCCGGTTTCGTACATGCGGAAAAAAAAGTCATCAATATCCAGCTTGTGCCTACGCCGGTTAACTACTTTTGCAATTATCAAAAGCTTCAGCTTGACAGCGGCATTGTCGTGACGCCAAGTGCCTCGGTAATGATCACAGGCTCACATAACCCTCCACAATACAACGGCTTTAAGATCACGCTTGAGAAGAGACCTTTTTTCGGAGAGGATATTTATGCGCTGGGACGAGAGATAGAGGGTCTGGTGGAGATAATTCCTGACAGTGATGAGTATGAGATGTTTGACGCGTCAAGCAGATACATCGACTATATCGTAGAAGAGTTCGAACACCTTCGCGGTATGGACTTGGATATCGTCTATGATTGCGGAAACGGTGTGGCAGGCTCCGTCCTTCCGGCCATCTTTGAAAGACTTGAACTCAAGGCCAAAGGGATCTATATCGAACCCGACGGGAATTTTCCCAACCATCATCCGGACCCTTCGGAAGAGGAGAACCTGGAGGATATCAAACTGCTTTTGAACAGACAAGGCGATATTGCTTTTGCCTATGACGGAGACGCGGACAGGATCGCAGTTCTGACACGCAAACATAATATCAAGGGTGATGTCATGGCGCTTCTTCTGAGCAAGCAGATGGCCAATCCGACGGTCATCGGTGAGGTGAAATGTTCGCAGGTGATGTATGACACAATACGCGAGCGCGGCGGCAAGGCTATCATGTACAAGACAGGCCACTCGAACCTGAAAGTCAAGATCAAAGAGACCAATGCCGACTTGGCTGCTGAGGTGAGCGGACATATCTTTTTTAATGACAGATATTTCGGCTATGATGACGCCATCTACACGACGTTTAGAGTCTTGGAACTTATCCATAGGGGTATGGATGTCGATGCCGAAGTGGACGCGCTTCCTCAGGTCTTTTCAACGGAAGAGATCAAGGTCCCGACGACAGAGACGCAAAAGTTCAAAATAATGGATATGCTTAAGCGTAAGCTTCAGGCTCCGCCTCTTGATTTTCCTGACATCAAAGAGATCATCGATGTCGACGGAGTACGTGTCGTCTTTGAAAACGGTTGGGGTCTGGTTCGTGCCAGCAATACGACACCGGTGCTGGTAACGCGTTTTGAATCAAAGAATATAGAAGATGCCGAGTTATATGCAAAACATCTTAATGCACTGATTGAGTCAGTTAAAAACAGTCTATAAGGAAACTAATATGAAACAACATACTTTATTGATGCCATTGGATATGCATCTTCATCTTCGCGACGGGATCATGCTAGAAAACATAGCCCTGTTGTCAGCATACAGTTTTTCAGGTGCTTTGATTATGCCTAATCTTGTCCCTCCGGTGCGCTCCAAAGAAGAGCTTCTTGCTTATAAGCAGCGTATCCTGCAGGCAACAGGTATGGAAGCAGCGGATGAAGATGAGTTTGATGATATCGGAGAGTTCAGTGACAGTGGTGGATTTGAACCCTATATGACACTTTTTTATCAGAACTATGACAAAGAGTTTTTGGCAGATGTTGCAGAAGAATTGACTGCGATCAAGCTCTATCCTGCCGGGATCACTACAAATTCTGAAGGCGGGGTGAAGAACTTCGACCTTGAAGAGATGCGTCCGACACTTGACGCGATGGCGGAGCTTGGCATTCCTCTGTGTGTTCACGGCGAGACGGACGGTTTTGTGATGGACCGGGAAGCAGAGTTTATGAATATCTACGATGCGTTGGCTTCAAATTTTCCAAAGTTGAAGATCATCATGGAACATATTACAACCAAAGAAGCGGTTGAGATGCTGGACAAGCATGAAAACCTTTATGCGACGATCACGGTGCATCATCTTATTATTAGTCTTGACGATGTGGCAGGGGGAATGCTTAAACCGCATCTTTTCTGTAAGCCTATAGCAAAACGTCCCGAAGACAGAGATGCTCTTTTGAGGATCGCTCTGGATGCACATCCTAAGGTCATGTTCGGTTCAGACTCTGCACCTCACCCTAAAGATAAAAAAGAGTCATGCGGATGTGCAGCGGGTGTTTTTACTGCACCGATCGCACTTCAGCTTCTGTGTGAGATCTTTGACAAACATGGAAAACTGGAAAACCTCCAGGCCTTTGTCTCGGATAATGCACAGAGCATATACGGGATATGCCCGGAGTTTAAAGAGGTGACTTTGGTCAAAGAAGAGTTCACTGTCCCTGAAAGCTATAAGGGTGTCGTCCCGATGTATGCAGGTGAAACGATAGGATGGTCGATAGAGGATGTCGACTAAGATACTGCTTCTGGAAGATGATCTGCTTTTTTGTGAGAGTCTGGAAGACTTTCTCGAGGAGGAAGGTTTCGAAGTCGTTTCGGCGCATAACCCAAACCTGGCTTTGGATCTGACCTATGAGCAGCGATTTGACCTCTATTTGCTTGATATTAATCTCCCCTTGATGAGCGGTATAGAGCTCCTGGACTCTTTACGTCAGAGCGGGGATAACACGCCGGCCATCTTTTTGACCTCCGATCAGGACAAAGAGGTGATGAGAGAGGGCTTTTTAAAAGGCTGTGATGATTACCTTAGAAAACCCGTAGACCTCGAAGAACTTCATCTGCGTATTTTGTCTGTTATCAATCGGGTAAGAGGCGCTGCGAAGCAGTGCATAGGTGATATCTGTATCGACCGTGAGCAAAAGCGTTTGTACAAAGAGGGCATTGAACTTGAGATTTCTCAACGTGAGTTTGAGCTTATTGCTCTTTTTTTCCATCAAAAAGACAAGGTCGTCTCCAAAAAGATGATCTATGAGACTTTATGGAGTACGGATGAAGAAGGAAGTGACGGTGCGATACGTGTCTATATTAACCGTTTAAAGAAGCTACTTGGGGCAGAGAAGTTTACCAACGTGCGGGGAGTAGGATACAAATTTGAGTCAGAACTATAAGTATATACTTCTTTTTATCTATGTCGCAACGGTCATACTGAGCGTGTTCCTGACCTACAATGCCCATGACGTATTTCCTTTGTGGTTTATACTCCTGACCGCTATACTTGCGGCATTGATCGTCGGAACGGGCTACGTACGCCACCTTATCGAACCACTTGAAAGACGTTCCAATGAACTTGAACTCTTAAGCCGGCAGACCTTGCATGAGCTTAATCTTCCGGTAGCCACGATCTTGGCCAATACGCAGATGCTGCTTAAAAAAGAAGACGATCCCAAAAACATCAAGCGTATCCAACGAATTGACCAGGCAGCTTCGGTACTTAAGACACTCTATGGCGAGCTAGACTACATGATCAAGAAACAGATACACAAGGTAGAGTTACAGGAGTGCGACCTGAAAGAGTTGATCGATGAAAGACTCAAGGATTATAAAGAACTCTTTGCTCAGATCAACTTTGAATCCGATTTAGAAAGTTCTAGTGTAAAAGTCGATACAATTGGTTTTGTTAAGGTCTTGGACAACCTGGTAAACAATGCGGTCAAATATTCAAAACCGGATTCGGTAGTGCAGATCACCTTGAAAGATATGCAGCTAAGCATTGAAGATGAAGGCGTAGGGATGGAAGAGGACTTCCTTCTTAAAGCCTTTGAACATTATTTTCAAGAAGATCAAGATAACAAGGGCCAAGGGCTGGGTCTTGGTCTGGTCAAAGAGTATTGCGATCGCAATAGAATAAAGATATATGTAAATTCAAAAAAAGGTCTGGGCACCAAGATAAGCCTGGATTTTAACAGTAGGAGAATCGATGCAGTCGAGTGAGTGGGTAAAGATGGCCGAGAACGGCATAGACTATGGGGTGATGGGTCTGCTCATCATGATGAGTGTTCTCTCCCTATGGGTCTTTGTCGAGAGATTGATGTATTATACTTCTGTGGATGTCAAAGCACATGATAACCGTGACAAGCTGGAGCTGGAACTGGCTGATAATGTCTCTACAGTAGCTACGATCACGGTTAACGCACCTTATATCGGTCTTCTCGGTACAGTGTTGGGGATTATGTTGACTTTTTACTCTTTGGGCGAGACAGGTGCAGTCGATACAAAACAGATCATGGGCGGATTGGCCCTGGCGTTGAAGGCGACTGCCATGGGGCTTATAGTCGCTATTCCTTCGGGTATCTTTTATAATGTCCTCTTGCGAAAGATGGAGCGTATCTTGGCCTATTGGGACATCGAACATACAGCCGACAGCAAAGGGTAAAGGGAGATGGGAATGAAACGTAAGCCAATGGCATCGATGAATGTTATCCCCTTTATCGATATCATGCTTGTACTTCTTGTTATGGTCCTTACAACAGCGACGTTCATACGTCAAGGTATCATCCCTGTCGACCTCCCCGAAGCAAAATCGGCGGATAAGAAATCCGACAACAAAGAGGTGACTATCTATGTCACCAAGACAAGCGAGATATTCTTTGACAAAGAACGTGTGGATCTGAACGAATTGAAAGTGCGGCTCACCAAACTGTCCAAAGAAGACACCGTGGTGCTTAGAAGTGACAAAGAGTCCAAATTTCAGGATTTTGTCCATGTGATGGATATCTTGAAAAAACTCAATCACGAATCTTTATATATTGTGACCAAAGAGTAGGAGGAGAAGTCCATGTCTGTAGGATCGGTCTTTCTCTTACCCTTTGTTCCTGCAGCAAAGTTGATGGGAAAGATCTCCTACACCAGTAAGGTCCTCTTGATCTCTATCTTTTTGATACTTCCTCTTTCTTACAGCACGTACCTTCTCTATAATGATTTTCAGACCCGTTCAGACAAGATTACCCGGGCACTTTCAGGTCTAGAGAAAAGCAAGGGCTATTATCAGATGCTGATCATGTTGAAAACGCTTCAAGATGATGGGCTCCTGTATCTAAACCGCGCCAACATACTGGACCTTGATCAGATGAAGGCCACACAGAAAAATACAGTCAATTTGCATTTGAGACTTCTTGAAGATGAAAGTGATGCAATGAGATCTGTTTTTCAAGATGACTTTGAGAAGATCAACCATGCAATTTTAAATCGGGATGAATCTGCTTTTACCAAACAGGTCCACGGATATAGCCAGCATCTTCTTAGACAGCTTTCGCATATCAATCTTGACAATATCACGACCCAAAGTCTCTCCTTGAGCAATGTGGCCTATCTCTTAAGTGTCGAACTTCCCAAGAGTTTTATCGTGACGGCAGAACTGAAATCGCTACGCAGTGCCAAGCGTCAAAAAGAAAAGCTTATGATGAAGATAGGAGAGCTGAAAGCCTCTGTCTATACGACAGATATGATCTTAAAAGGTTTTTCCTCTTATAAAGAGCGTTTAGAAAAGCTGAATTTGAAATACCAAAGGGTCTTGCTGATGCAGATAAAATATCTTCTCAGTAAGGATCTGAAGCCCTCAATGGATAAAGAAGAAGAACTGATAGCCCTACAGTCGGATCTTTTTAATACCCTGCAAGCGACCCTAAGTAAAGAACTTGAGAACAACAGAGCTACCATCGCTGAGCAGTATCAGTTATTCGTCTTTTTTGTCTTTGCTACCTCGCTCTTTGGCTTGTATCTGTTTATCGGTGTCTATGTGAATTTCAAGCACTCTTTGAACTCTTTTGTAAAGACATCGGCAGATATCGCACACGGAAACCTCGGCTCGCGTGTCAAGATCGACAACAATGATGAGATGGGACTGCTCTCACATGAGTTCAATGAGATGATCGAAGAGCTGGACTATAACCATACGCTCTTTAATGAGTACAAAAAGGCGATCGGAAACAGTGTCATCATCCTCAAAACGGATGTGAAGGGTGTCATCACCCATGTCAACAAAGCGTTTGAGAACCTTAGCGGTTACAGTAGAGAAGAGCTGGTCGGTTCGTCTTTGCGAAAGATACGCTCCAAACATACCACATACGAACAGGTCCAGGAGTTATGGAAGTATATTCTGAACAAGCAGGTGTACAAGACGATCTTTGAGAACATCGCCAAGAACGGGAAG
>JBFEYG010000135.1:0-6979 GCA_041562275.1 Sulfurimonadaceae bacterium
AAAAATGACTCAGTTCAGTAAAGCGGTACCCTCTTTGCATCTTGTGTTTATCCTGCTCGTAAAGTCTGGATTGCGTAGAACTTAACTGCGCATCATCGTCTTTGACTTTTTTGAAGATAGTGCCAAGGCTGCTGCCGATAAGTGCAGCAGTACCGAGGGTGTCCGTCATGCCTTGCAGTCCGCCAAGTCCCTTAGCTGGAACGGGAAGGTCACAATAATAGTCACCCACACTGTTGATGCCCCAATAGATGAAACCCAAAGAGAGATAAAAGTCGAGAGAGGTGGAGATTGAAGTGAGTTTAAATCGTCCTACCTTCTGAACGACGGCGATCTCAAAGAGCATCTTGAGAAGTTCATGGGCATAGCCCTTGCGACGCATGATCAAGGGGGTGAAGATGTTGTGTATACTCAGATATTGGCGGTAACGGTCTATTTTGTAAAAGACATAACACAGATGGTTCTCGCGCTCATCTGCGAGGACCATACAGCCGTGTCTTTGCCAGAAAAAATGACTGTCCCACCACTGTAGAGACATCTTCGAAAACCGAAGGGTCTTCTCGTCGCTGATCTGTGCAGTAGAATCGATATAGTCCTGGCGATTGAGACGAACGAGGTGGTAAGCAGGCATAAGCATCCTTTTTTGTACACCTAAGAAGCGTAAGAAAAGGGTTTTGCTCTGCCCGTTAATTAAACGAAAATGTAGTAGATGTCTTTATCAATACATATATTGTTCCAGGCCTGTAAAAACGCGCTAATGTTTTTCGTGTGTACCGCATCCGCATCCGCCGCCAAGCATACCGATGACATAATGGTCATCGACCTCAGTGACGTCAAAACTGTGTTTTCCGCAAAAACTGTTAGTGATGTAGGCCAGTTGTGCCTGGGCTGCATTGTTTGCACTCTCCTTACTGTCAAAAGTGACGACCTGGTCAAGCCCCTCTTTTTTTGCGCATGAGCATAACTTCTCGATAATGACGTGATGTTCCATAGGTAGTTCCTTTTTGAACAGGAAATGCATATCGTGTTCTTATAACACTATAAAAGGAGCGTTCATGTTACAAAGATGTGAAGAGCTTGTCCGTACTTATGGTTCGCAGGAAGTGGGTATGGCTGAACTCAGATCTATTGAGAAAAGCGGTCTGGTCAGTTTTGAGAACAGGGGCATCTCACGCAGTGACACGGACTGTCTGCTCTGTGTGGTCACCTTCATCGATCTGGCACGGTTCAAACACGAACTTCTGACATGCCGGTTTGATTCGCTGCAGACATATGAGAAGTTTATAGAGGAATCTGGGCTTGCCTTACACAAAGAAGCGAGCGAGGACAAGAGCTATGTGATACATAGATGCGTGAACGGGTTTTATGAGATCGCCTGTTCTATCGAAGAAGACGGACGTGTCGAAGTGGACAGCGAGGAGATAAGGCTGCACGAATGTTTTAATGTCTATCTTCGTGTTCAGCATTGATACCCGCCAACCTGTCTCTCTTGGCCTTGTGATCTGCGGCTTTTTTAAAACTTTTTTTTTCAAAACTTCCCCTCTCGAACAAATCTTGCAGTTATACCCGTAAACACTAGTCAATAAAGTCAGTAGATGAACTGCTTTACTCGCTAAATAGATTTAGGAGTATCCAATGGTAAATCGCGCGAAGATCAAAGAGTTGTTAAACGAGAGTGCCTGTTCGCACTCAAAAGACAAGAAGCCGGGAGAGGGGTGTGACAAGCCCAAGCCGGGACTGGCAGCAGGAGGGTGCGCCTTTGACGGGGCGCAGATATCACTCTTTCCCTATGCGGACGCGGTGCATCTGGTACATGGACCACAGACCTGTCTGGGGGCTTCCTGGGAGACGCGCGAGACACTCAGCTCCTACGAGGGCCGCAACCATACCTTCATGGGATTTACTACGGGGATAACGACCAACGATGTCATCTTCGGCGGGGACAAACGTCTGGAAGATTCCATCAATTTTGTCATGGAGCAATACAATCCTGAAGCGATCTTCGTCTACTCGACCTGTGTGACGGCTCTGGTCGGTGATGATATCGATATGACCTGCAAGCTGGGGAGTGAAAAACACGGTGTGCCCGTCGTCCCTGTACATGCTCCCGGATTTGTCGGCGGAAAGAACCTCGGTTCGCGTATCGCAGGCGAAGCGGTACTTGAGCATCTTATAGGTACCAAGGAACCCGAGTACACGACGCCTTACGACATCAACCTGATCGGGGACTATAACGTGACCGGGGATATGTGGCAGTACCTTCCTATCTTTGAGAAGATCGGTATCCGCGTGCTCTCTAGCATGAGCGGTGACGGACGTGTCAGCTCTATCAGAACCGCGCACCGCGCGAAACTCAATGTCATCGTCTGTGCGAAGTCTCTCATCACCCTGTGCCGAAAGATGAACGAGCAGTATGACATCCCCTGGATATCCGTCTCCTTCTACGGCCGCCGTGACACCTCTTTTGCCATACGCGAGATCGTGAACGCCCTGGGCGATCCTGAACTTATCGCAAGAGCGGAAGCGGTCATCGCCGAGGAAGATGCCAAACTTGAGCAGAGGCTTATCCCTTACAAAGAAGCCTTTGCGGGTAAAAAAGCCGTTCTCAATACGGGCGGGAACAAGGCCTGGTCGATCGCTTCAGGTTTGCAGGACCTGGGAATAGAAGTGGTGGCGACCTCGATCAAGAAGTCGACCGAAGACGATATCGCCAAGGCGCGGGAATATCTTGGCGAGAACGGCCTGCTGATGAAGTCTCCGGCTTCCGAACAGGCAAAGGTCATCGATGAGCGCGGTGCGGATATCCTCCTTGCCGGCGGGCGAAGCCTCTATACGGCGATTAAGAAGAAGATCTCCTTCATCGATGTCAATCAGGAGAAGAAAGTGAGCTACGGAGGGTATGAAGGCCTCTTGAACCTGGCGCAGGATCTGAAGTATGCCTTTGACAACCCTGTCTTTGCCAATGTCGCTGCCAAGGCGCCTTGGGAGGTGGTCTGATGGAATATGAACTCTCGCGAAAAGAGCATAAACCGCTTCAGGTCAACCCCATCAAACATTCGCAGCCGATGGGAGCTGCTTTGGCCTACATGGGGATCAAGAACTGCCTTCCGCTGATGCACGCATCACAGGGATGTGCTTCTTATACCAAGGTCTTTTACACCCGTCATTTCAATGAGCCTATTCCGATGTACAACACCTCCGTCAGCGATATCACGGCTGTTCTGGACGGCGGAGACTACTCCATACTGCTCTCGATCGAGAACATTACAAAAAAGAACAAGGGAATGAAGCCTGAGATCATCGGACTGCACACGACAGGCCTTACCGAGACAAAAGGGGATGATGTACGCAGTGTCGGGATGCACATCGAGATACCTTACTGTTATGTCAACACGCCTGATTATGAAGGCGGGATGCAAAGCGGCTGGGCCTTGACGGTCAAGGCGCTGATAGAGCAGCACACGGCAGAGCGTACGCAACTCAAAGCCAACAAACTGGTACTGCTTCCGCATGTGAGTATGCAGCCGGCGGAGATAGAGAAGATAAAAGAGTGCTGTGAAGGTTTCGGTTTTGAGACCTACGCCCTTCCTGATCTCTCGACCTCGCTTGACGGTTACCTGAGCGAAGGACAGGGGAAGCTCGGAACAGGCGCGATCAGTATCGAAGATATTCGCGATCTGGCGACATCGGCAACGGTGATCACCATTGGCGAGTCGATGAAGATAGCCTCCAAGGCACTTCTTGTCAAAAACCCACAGATAAGAAGTCTCCATTTCAACCATCTGATGGGCCTGGAAGCGAACGACAATTTTGTCGCAGAATTGATGAAAATCCGACAAATAGAACCAAGACCTCTGCTCAAACGCTGGAGAGGACGGCTCCAAGATGCGATGCTTGACGCACATTTCCTTATCGGTTCGTCGCATTTTGTCGTTACGGGTGAGCCGGATATGTGCATAGGGATGTGTGAACTGCTTCAAAGTGTCGGAGGGACGATCGACGCGGTGATCGCGACAAACTACACCCCTATACTTGAAGAGATAAAGGCCGGTACGGTCTTTGTCGGTGATCTCGAAGATGCAAGACCTTACTTTGAAAAGGCAGACCTTGTCATCTCAAACTTCCATGCAGAACGATTATTGCACAGTAGTAAACATACCGCTCTTGTCTTACGCGGTTTCCCGAATTACGAAGAGTTGGGGAACCAGTTGAAGAGTGACCAGCTTTATGAAGGAAGTACCGGCTTTATCTTCGAGGTCGCTAATGCATTGCGACATGTCAAACACGAACACTAAAACAAAGGACATAACCATGGGTGAATCAACAAAGATTACGGTAGAGAGTACGATAGATCTCAAAGATGCGATGCTGATAGGTTTTGCGACGAAGGATATGGAGACGATCAATGCCCACTTCGGCGGGGCAAAAGAGTTTGTCGTCTACAGACTTTCCAAAGAGGGCTATGAGCTTAACGGCGTCGTCAAGACGGATACCTCCAAGCTCAACGGCGATGACAAGACAGATTTCAAGGTCAAAACCCTTAAAGGCATCAATGTGATGTATTGCGAGTCTATCGGCGGTACGGCTGCGGCCAAGGTCATCCGTGCGGGCATCAACCCGATGAAGGTGAACGAACCCCGCAAGATAGTCGACGTACTGAATGAACTGGTCACCATGGTCAACGGAAATCCGCCGCCGTGGGTCAAAAAGATAATGAACATCGAGACGACAGAAGACCCGCGTCTGGCACGCTGGGCAGCTGAATAAGCAGTTAAAGAGTCTCGGATGTGTAGTAACAAGGTAACAGGGCAGGAAATAGGGTTCGAGTCTTTGGACGGATGTTCGGGCATGAGCAATGATGAGTTGATCTTAAGATCACGATCCCTAAGAGAAGACATCTCATCTATCTTGCAATATGGTGACAGGTTGAGAGACAAGAAGAGACCAACGTCAACGTTCAAGAAAAATTAATATCAAACACAAGGAAGATCATGAGCGAAGTTATAGATAAGAATGCATTTACACAGGAGCTGATCCTTCAGCTAAGAGCAACGGACCAGTTTGGAAACTGGTCGAAGATGAGTGATGAAGAGCTGTTGATAAAGAAGTTTGTCAAGACCAAAGAGGATCTGAAGGCGATCCCAATCATCGCGGATATCGATGAGATGCTCATTGGTGAGATCAAGATGATCTTCAAGGCGGTGGCATTGCAGTTCGAACGACAGACCGGTGTCATGTGTAATGTCGTCATGGAGATGAGCCACGAAGGTTTCGGGCGCTGTATCGTCATTGCCGACAAGATCGTACTGGTAGACAAGTATTTCAAAGATGCGCATCGTTTCGGTTTCCGTACGATCGAGAAACTGTATGACGAAGGTCAGAAATATCTCGACAAAGCATTCGAGATCTACGAACAGTACAAACCATGCAAGAATAAATAGGAGGATATCAATGGCATCAGTTGGAATATTTGTAGGAAGCAGCGGCGGCGTGACACAGGAAGCCGGAGAAAAACTGGAGGAACTGTTTGAAGGTGCGGAACTGATCAACATGGAAGAGGATTATGATGATCTTGAGCAGTTCGACGAGTTCGATGTCCTGTTGATCGGTTCATCGACCTGGGGACAGGGAGACCCGCAGCGTGACTGGGTAGACCCGCTTTATGAGATGGAGAACGAAGAACCGGATTTCAGCGGAAAAAAAGTGGCGTTTTTCGGTGCCGGCGATCAGAAAAGCCATGGTGAAGAGTTTGTGAGTGCATTGGGGAAAATGGAGACGATCTTCCATAAATGCGGAGCAAAGACCGGGTTCGGTCACTGGCCGACGGATGGCTATGAATACAAGTTTTCCGCAGCTGAAAAAGGCGGCATGTTCTGTGGATTGCCGATCGATGACGTCAACCAGGAAGACCTGACCGACGAGCGTATCGAAGCGTGGGCGGCGAAGGTGAAAGAGGAAATGGGACTGTAAGGGTTTTCAGATTCAGCTTCGGCTGGATCGACAAAGCACTTCATTGAACAAAATTGTCGCATTTTGTTCTTCCTCAGAGTTCAAACGCTCCATATGTCTGGAGAGTTAATTGCAATAGGTTTTGTAACTTATCATGAAGGATATGAGATGAGTAGACTGGAAGAATTTGAAAGCCTGACCGACACCGAAGATTTCTTCGATTTTTTTGATCTTGATTATGATGAGCGCCTTGTGTATGTCAAGCGTTTCCACATCATGAAAAAGTTCGGTGAGATGGTCGACAAAGCCAAGGAACACGACCTTGGAAGTGATGAAAAAACACTGGAGTACTATAAATTCGCACTGATTACCGTGTACAAGAATTTTGAAAACGGATATGCACCGTCCGCGGCAGATGTATGGGCGATGTTCGACAATCCAAGCGGATGCGGCAGCTGTTCGACAGCCAGCAGTTGTAACGATGTAGAGGAGGTGAGCAATGGAATTCACGGTTGCACAACAGGATCAAATCTCAGCTTCGTCTAAAGACGAGGTATTACCGGTATTCAGGCTCGGACAACGTGTCCGCGTCATGAAACCAATCCGAAATGACGGGTCGAACCCGTTCGAAGCACCGGATGCTATCCTGGTGAAGCCGGGCGCGGAAGGGTACGTCAAACATATCGGTGATTTCCTTCAGGTGATCCGTATCTATGAAGTGCACTTTATCGAAGAGGGGCATACGTTCGGCTGCCGTGAATCGGAACTGGAAGCTGCGGATGAATATGACGGATACGATGAAGTGGAAGAAGAACTGCGCTGGATACGGGAACATCGTGCCAAACGCGCTGCGGAAAAAGCTGCCAAAGAAGCGGCAGAGCAATCTCAAAAAGAAGGAGAATAAGCAACGACTTTTTGGGTATTGACGACCGCTGCATCATAGTTCCTGGTGATGCGGTGTGATAAATGAAGGAGAAACAATGGTAAATGTGATCTTTTGCGGTTTTGGCGAAGAGATGGACAAACGCGTTAT
>JBFEYG010000136.1:0-6868 GCA_041562275.1 Sulfurimonadaceae bacterium
GCGATGATAGAGCGTTTCGGTTCATGCGCTGTCGTTATGGATGAAACGTGTGTTGAGTGTGATCTTGACCTAAGTAACAGACCGTTTTTAGTCTATGAGATTGATGTCGAAGGCAAAGTAGGACAGTTTGATGTTGAACTTGCAGAAGAGTTCTTTCGAGCTGTTGTCTTCAATGCCGGTATTACGGCACACATTGTCATGAAGCGCGGCAAGAACAAGCACCACATTATCGAAGCTGCTTTCAAGTCATTGGCAGTTGCTTTACGCAGAGCCACAACGATAAACGAGAGAATCTCGATCCCTAGCACAAAAGGTGTGTTGTGATAGAACTTTTGGTCCTTGATGTAGACGGATGCCTGACAAATGGTCAGATCACTTATACTGAAAATGGTGATGAGATCAAGGCTTTTAATGTCAAAGACGGCCTGGCGGTCAGTTCATGGATCCGTTTGGGCAAAAAAGCTGCTATCATTACCGGAAGACGGAGCAAGATCGTTGAACGCAGGGCAAAAGAACTGGGTGTCAATTATGTTTTTCAGGGTGTCAAAAACAAGCTTGAAGTGCTTGAACAGATACGCAAAGAGCTTGGGATCGAGCATGAAAATATTGCGGCTATCGGTGATGACCTGAATGATTACGGGATGCTTAGCGCTGTTGGCAGGAGTTTTGTCCCAGCCGACGGTTCGGAATATATACGAAAACTTTGTGATGTTGTGCTTTACAGCAAAGGCGGTGAAGGGGCTGTTAGAGAAATGATCGAAAGCGTTATGAGAGATGACGGTTTGGAAGAGGACTTTTTAAAGATCTGGAAGTAGACAGGTGAGATTAACACATTTTTTTATTCTTTTGTTGATACTGAGTTTTTCTCTGTTTGTGCTCCTTAAACCGCAAGATTATAACAAGGCTTCTGATTCCGATCTTCCTCAGCTGGAGATCGAAGATTTTACACTGTATAAGCTGGATGAAAAAGGGGTGCGCAGTGTCGTCAGCGGTACGATAGGACGTCAATATCTGAGTTATTATGAAGTCCAAAACGCACACTATATCGAGAACAAAAACAGACTTGGGCAACATCTCTATTCCGACAAAGGCAAGTTTGAAAAAGATATTGCCTATCTGGATGATAATGTGCGGTACTTTCGAGAAGACGGGCTCTCTTTTGAGAGTGATCACGCTGTGTACGATACTAAAAAAGAGCTTCTATATGTGCCTCAAAAATTCATTTTGACGCAGAACGAGAATATCGTCTACGGAAGTGAGCTGCATTATGATGCTATAACAGGTGAAGTCTTGGCACAGGATGTAGATGCAAATTATTATATGGAAGAAACAAAATGAAAAAAATATTAACAAGCTTGTGTGTATGTATGTTCCCTTTGCTGGCCGAACAGGTCAAGATAACGGCGGATGCTTTTGAAGGAAACGAAAAAAAAGGGATCACTATTTTCTCCGGGAACGTCAAGATTAAAAAAGAGAGTGACGAACTGAATGCATCTAAAGTCACGGTGTTTACCGACAAAGAGAGAAGCCCGTATCGATATGAGGCTGAAGGCAGTGTCTCTTTTTATATTGATCTTCCTGATAACAATGCGACCTATAAAGGAGATGCCGGGAAGGTAGTGTATCTTCCTTTGAAGCAGGAATATCAATTTTATAGCAATGTACATCTTTACCAACTTGGAACAGACCGCAAGGTCTTTGGTGATAAGGTGATGTTAAATACAATCGATGGAAATGCCAAGGCTTTGGGGAAAGAGAAAAAACCTGTTATCATGATCTTTAACGTCAAAGAAAAAGACGAGAAGATAAAAAAATGATAGATATCATCAATGCGAAGTTTATCACTTCAGCACCTTCGATCAAGCTGGCTCCGCCGGAAGAGCTTCCTGAGGTTGCTTTTCTGGCACGTTCCAACGTAGGGAAAAGTTCTTTGTTGAATTCCCTTGTCAACCACAAGGGCATGGCAAAGGTCTCTGCAACGCCGGGCAAGACACAGCTTATCAATTTCTTCAACCTTGAGTTTAGAAATCAGGAAGATGACAGCCGTCTAGAAGCCCGTTTTGTTGACCTTCCCGGTTTTGGTTATGCAAAGGTCGCCAAAAGTATCAAAGCACAATGGCAAAGATCGCTTACGCAGTTTATTGCAGAGAGAGAGCAGATAAAACTCTTTATTCACCTTATCGATGCGCGGCATCCGGACTTGGAGATTGATGCTGATGTCGACACCTATCTGGGAGAGATACTCGAAGAAGATCAGGTCCTTCTGCATGTCTTTACCAAAATGGACAAGCTTAACCAAAAAGAGCTTGGTGCTTTAAGAAAACAGTATCCGGGTGCGCTAATGATCTCAAATACCAAGAAGCGTGGTATAGACAAACTTACGCAAGTCATATATGATATCCTTAGTGAGGAAGAAGCATGATACGCTTTTCACGAGCCAACTTGTTAGATGTGCCTAAGATGCAAGCTCTTGTCAGGCCTTATGTTGATGACGGTACGATTCTAGAACGTTCGAATGACGAGATATCTACCAATATCCGCTCATATGTTTTGGCTTTTGACGAACAGAGACTTATTGGTTTTGCTGCCCTGCACATACATACTATACGACTGGCTGAAATACGAAGCCTTGTTGTGGACAAGAGCTATTGGAATCATGGTGTGGGTAAGGAGCTTGTTTCTCAAGCCCTGCAAGAGGGTGAAAGACTGGGTCTTGAAGAAGTTTTGGTCTTGACATATAAACAGGCGTTTTTTGAAAAACTTGGATTTGTTGAAATCCCTAAAGAATCTCTGCCTGAACATAAGATCTGGGCGGATTGTATTAAATGCAAACACTTTCCTATATGCAACGAAGTCTCACTAATAAAAAGATACTAACAGCAATAGGCATTGTTGCTGCCTTTGTCTTGTATCAAAGTCTCAGCAGTGTCTATTTACTGCTTCCGCCACTGCTGGGCGTTCTCTTTTTTTATTTTGTGCGTGCTTTGGAGAATGAAGATCTCCACTCTCTCATTTTGATCATCATTCTTCTTCTTGTTTTTGAAGCAGAAAAAGACTTTTTACTTTTCAGTTCGCTGGTATATTTTACTTTTATCTATCGTTTTGTTATACCTAAACTGCGAGTTTTGATCAACTGCTGGTTTTGTCTAAAGGTCATGTTTTTATTTTTAGCTTATCCTGGTTTTATAGTCTTCTCTTATATCTTGAACCAGGTTTTATGGGTTGAAGTCCCTCGCGTAGACTGGCATATGATTTATTACATGTTTGCAGAGTTGTTTTGGGTACTGTCGATATGAGAATCAAGTTTGTCCTTATGTTCTTCTTCCTTGTGTGGCTTTCACTGCTGGTAAGGATCTATTATCTGTCTATTCAATCCAATAACTATTATGATGCGATGGCCAGTCGAAACACGATCAAGTTTGAATATATCCCTCCGATCAGAGGAGAGATACTTGATCGGAACAATCAGCCGCTTGCGATCAATAAACTGGGTTTTAAGCTTCAGATAGCACCGCATCTTTCGTCTGAGAACGGAGAACTGGACAAAGAGCTGAATACGATCATCTCGATGCTTCCGTCTTTGAATATTGAGGAGTTGAGAAAGAACTATATTAAAAAAGACTCCCATTATTACCATCATTATATTGACGTCATAGATTTTATAACCTATGAGGATGCTATCCCTGTCTATTCAAAGATGAACTTGAACGAGAACATCAAGCTTTTGCCTTCACCTAAACGTTATTATCCTAACCGAAAGCTTGCGGCTCACATCATAGGTTATGTTGCAAAGGCGAACAAAGAGGAAATAGAAAGCAACCTCGTCTCAAAGCTTACCGGTTCGACAGGCAAAAGTGGAATTGAAAAGTATTATAATGAGTTTTTGCAGGGCAAGGCTGGAGAGAGGGAGATAAAGGTCAGTGCTTATAACGAAGAGATGGAACAGTTAAGCTATACCCCTGCAAAAGAGTATCAGAAGCTTACCCTTTCAGTTGATTTACGGCTTCAAAAAGATCTTGAAGAACTCTTTAAAGATAAGTCCGGCGCAGTCGTTGTCATGGATATCCACGGTGAAATAATTGCTGCCGGTTCGTATCCGGAGTATGATCTAAACACCTTTGTCTCAGGTATATCCACCGACCGTTGGAGTGAGCTTATAACTGACTTGGATAAACCTTTTACCAACAAGCTTATCAACGGTCTCTATCCTCCGGGTTCTACCATCAAGACAGGACTCGGTCTGGCTTACGTCAGCAGCAATAAGATGAGTCCATGGACCAAATTTGACTGCGAAGGCGCAATGACTTTGGGTAAGAATAACAGAAAGTTCCGATGTTGGAAGCATGAAGGCCATCAAGAGACAGATCTTATAAAGGGTATTCGTCAAAGTTGTGATATCTATTTTTACAAGGG
Organism: Sulfurimonadaceae bacterium; assembly: GCA_041562275.1. Taxonomy (GTDB): domain Bacteria; phylum Campylobacterota; class Campylobacteria; order Campylobacterales; family Sulfurimonadaceae. Next base: position 4,414 of record JBFEYG010000136.1, read on the forward strand.
AAGTCTGCGTGTCGGCATAGCGGAGATGTCTGAAAAACTTAAAGATTTTGGGCTTGGCAAAAAAACAGGGGTCGATCTGCCTAATGAGTATTTTGGGACAGTCCCTAACCGTGAGTGGAAAATGCTTAAATATGGCAAGCCTTGGTATATCGGAGAAACACTCAACTCCTCGATCGGCCAGGGTGACTTTCTTGCAACACCGATGCAAATAGCCCAATTTACTGCACTGATGGCAACAGGTAAGCTTCCGACACCGCATTTTGCGAAGATGATAGGAGATGACTATTATGTTGCAAATCTGGAAGATGTGCTTGATGAGAAGCAGAAGAAAAACCTTCCTTTTATTCAAAGAGCGATGAAGGAGGTGTGTAATCATCCTAAAGGGACTGCGACACAGTACCTAAGCTCAAAAATCAAGATTGCCGGAAAGACTGGGACCGCTCAGGTGATCGGGATATCCCAAGAGACAAAAAAACGTCTTAAAGAGCATGAACTTGCCTATGTAAAACGTTCACATGCCTGGTTTACGACCTATGGACCTTATGACAATCCACAATATATCGTAACGGCAATCATAGAGCACGGAGGGCATGGAGGACAGGCAGCCGGCCCGCTGGTCTCGGCCATTTATAATAAGCTTTTAGCGTTGGGTTATATTAAAGACTGACGATCATACTGTGAGTAAATAAGCAGCCCTATCTGTAAGTAGGGTAAGACTGTATTGACACAGAGTCAGTTAAATAGTTAAACGGGAATTGTATGATTGCACGAAAAGTCTTTTAAAGACTTTGCAGTGCGTTGTTGATGAAGAGAGCAAGTATGATAAGCAGGAATACAGCACCTGCTTTATTGTAGAGTTTGTTCGCCAAGATCAGGAGTAGGGCGACAGAAGCGGCTATCATGATAGCGATATCGAAATAGTTCTCTCTGAGATTGATAAGCAAAGGCGATATCATCGCCGCGCCGCCAAGTACCATAGAGAAATTGGCAACGTTTGAACCGATGATATTACCGATACTCAAGTCTGCGTGTCCTTTTTGAACAGCGACCAGGGAGACAACCAGTTCAGGCAGGGAAGTGCCAAGAGAGACTAGAAACAGACCGATGATCCATTCGCTAACACCAAACATGCGTGCGATACCACTCGCGCTCTCGACAACGAAATGTGCTCCGCCTATGGTCAAAACGAAACCTATTGCCAGCAAGGATATGCTTTTTAACCAGTTGAACTTCTCTTTTACTAGGTCCGTATCGATCTCCTCTTCCAGATCTTCTTTTGCATCTTTGAACAGGAAGAAGAGATAAGCGACCATCATAAACAAAAAGATAAACCCGTCTATACGAGTGATTTTGCCATCAAGACTCATCAGCATCGTGATCATAACCGGCATCAATATCCATGCACTGTCTTTGGCAAAGAGATCACGTTTGGGTTTCATCTTTTTGGCGATCAGGAAGACCAGGCCCAAGACAAGGGTGATGTTGAAACTTACGCTTCCAATGACATTGGCAACAGCTAAGTCGCTTTTTCCGTAGCCACTTGCCATCATCGACGCTGCCATCTCAGGAAGAGAGGTCCCAAAAGCGACCAGAGTGGCACCGATGACAAAGTGCGATATGTTGTAATGCAAGGCTATGCGTTCTGACTCTTTAATGATAAAGTCGGCCCCGTAGACCAATCCGGCCATAGCGATAAAAAAGATCAAAAAATCCATTGTGTTCCTTAGTGAATATTTTCTGTACGTACGATAAGACTGCTTGGAAGCTTAAACTTTTCGATCAGTTCCTGCTCTTTGTTGCGCATCTCCCCGTTATCTGTCTCGTGATCATAACCAAGAAGATGAAGCATCCCATGGATAAAGAGGAGACAGAACTCTTCCTCTGCAGAATGCTGAAGCTCGGCAGCGATCTTTTTGACATGGTCAGATGAGATAACTATGCTTCCCAGGGGAGCCATAGGGGAATGTTCAAATGGAAAGCTCAAGACATCAGTAGCCTTGTCTATATGCCGGTACTCTGCGTTTATCTCTTGAATATGTGAATCATCCGTGACCAGGAGATCGATGTCGCCATCGGTCAGTTCTGTTGAGATTTTCTCACACATGTCTATAGGGATATTCAAGTCGCTTTGGTTGTCAATGTCAATCATGTTCGGTATTTTATCTCGCTAAGGTAAAAATAATTTGATACTAAGAAGTAAAGTGAAGAGGTTGTTTCAAATGAATACTAGCAAATAGATGCATTTGAAACCTATAATGTCTATCCAGTGATGTCTAAACCCGTACCTAAGCCTGTCAAGGCTGCACCAGAAGCTGCCTGTGTCTCTTGGACTGTTCTTTGTTGCTCTTTCAGTTGTTGAGAACTGTCTTCAAGCAACCTGCTTACAGTCTGCTCTTGGACATCTTCGGCTTTCTTTATGGCTTCAATCTGTGTTTGAATCGGTGGTCCACTTCCA